>NZ_CAKJTO010000013.1:0-60683 GCF_917627405.1 Protofrankia sp. Cj5 | reverse complement strand
GGCGTTCACCGTGGCTGTCCGGGCTGGACGACGAGAGGAGGGCCGTCGTGGACCCGCCGAGGTTCGCGGGGGATCGGCCCGACTGGACCGCGCTGGGGGAGATGTTCGGCGACCTCAAGCGCATCTGGTCCGGGCTCCCCGACCTGCAGCAGCGCATGCTCGAGATCACCGGGCAGGCATGGTCCGACGATCGGATGATCAGGGCTGTGGTCGGGGTACGCGGGCACCTGATCGAGCTTGAGATCGATCCGCGTGTCTACCGCAAGCCCGACTCGAAGGCGCTGGCGGCCACAATCGTGGCGACCGTGCGGTCCGCGACGGAGGACGCGAAACGGCAGACCAAGGAGATCATCGACGGAAGTCTGCCCAGTGACATGCGCCTGCGCAACATCGGTGGCATGGACATCGACGAAGTGGCGTATGGCCACGACGGTGACCTGCGACGGAAGAAGGACATCGACGGTGGGTAACTTCGTCAGGATCGGGAGCAGCATCCCGGACATCCTCAACATCGCCAACGGCCTTCGGAGCCAGGGCGAGAATTTGACGAACTCGGTGAACAACGCGCTTGCGGCGATCAACAACCTGGATGTCCCGGCGACGTTCCCACCGGACCACTTCACCGAAGATTTCCTCCAGAATTACCATAAGATGGTCGAAACGGGTGATGACGGTCTCATGCATGCCAACATGGCGGTGCGACACCACGCCGGGCAGCTCGGTGCGGGGCTGACGGCCGTCGCCGACTTTGTCACGAATGCGATGTTGGCCTACCAGCGTGCCGACGAGGAGGGCGCTGCGGAGATCAACGAGGCGGGCGGCGGCGAGCCGACCAGCGCCTGACGGGTACCGCTGGCCGCTGCGGGTTGCCCGGCGGCGGGCCGTAGCGGGGATGACGGGGGAGGACGACGGTTGTCCGGCAGCTCGGACTGGATCCTCGAGTTCATGACGTGGCTCGCGGACGAGGTCGAGCCGCACCTGCCCGGCGCCGGCTCGTTGGTCGGGGACATCCTCTACGGTGAGGTTCCCGAGGCCGACGAGGACGATCTCTACCTGCTGGCCGAGGCCTACGGTGCGGCGGCCGAACTGCTGGCCAACGCCTACGGGGAGCTGGCGAAGGCCGCCGACGGCATCATCGAGAACTGGACAGCCGGCGACCCGCTGCAATTCCCGGAGCGGTGGTATCAGTACCTGGAGGGGCTGCGAAGCACCGCCGAGAGCATGGGCGACCTGCAGGAAGGCGTGAACGCTTTCGCCCTCCAGGTCGAACTCATGAAGTTCATGGTAGGGATCAACCTGATGATCCTTGCCATCAGCCTCGTTATCATCATCATCGCTCTGATCCCTTCGGGCGGCACATCGGCGGGTGGTGTCCCGGGCGTGATCGGCACCGCCCAGGCCGGCATCCAGGCGGCCCGCGCCCTCGTCACGAAGGCCATCACCAGCATCTCCATCCGCGCAATGCTCAAGGCGCTGCCTACGTTCGTCATCCGGGAGGCGGTCCCGACCGCCGCTCGCTCGGCACTTCCGGTGCTCGTGCGTACCGAGCTGCCGGCCGTCGTCCGGACGAGCCTGCCCATCCTGGTGCGCACGACGTTGCCGAACGCCCTCCGCACGGCGCTGCCAGCTCTGGGAAGGGGGTCGCTGAGCCTGCTCCGCAACCTCCCGGCCAACCTGCTGCGGGGGATCCTGCCCAGGAACGTCATCGCCCGCAGCGTCGCCGACCGCATGGCCACCCAGGCGGTGCGGGGAATGGTCGGACGGAGCCTGCTCCGCTCGCTCGAGCGGGAGGCCGGCGCCACGGCGCTCACCCAGCGCGGGCGGGCGCTCATCCGGCAGCAGCTGGCCCGTGAGCTCGAGGAACAGCTGGCCGGGAACTTCGGCGCCAGGGTCGCGGCGCGGTCGGCCGAGTCGCATGTGGCTCGTCTGGCCGCGGGCGAGCTGGCCCAGCAGGTCACGAGGGCTACCCTCGGACGCGAGGCTGCAGGCATGGCCGCGAACGTCTCGTTTCGCGACGAGCTCGCCAGGTACCTCGGCACCCGGATGGTCATGGGCGCCGGCATCATGGGCGGCGGGAACCTCCTCGGCCAGTTCCTCCAGGTCGCAGACGGCCACCGGGCCCCCGGTGCCGTCGACTTCGGCGAGGCGGGTCTGTACGCGGCACAGGGTGTGATGTTCGGTGCGGGCATGTGGGGCAGCCCGCTGGGCCACGTCATCGGCGGTGGGATCGCCGGTGGGACCTTCGCGCTGGGCACGGAGACGTACGGCCACTTCGTCGAGGGGAAGGCGTTCAGCTGGAGTGACGTGGCGGCGGGCGCAGGTCACGGCGCTGCCGCGGGGGGCGTCTTCGGCACCTTGAGCCATGTCCAGACTTCGGTGCGGCCGTTGCCGTTGAAGATCGGCCAGGAGGTCGTGGCCGTCCCCGGCGAGCATGGCCGCATCGGCATGCTGGCGCACGACGCGGGGGCACGCACCGCGGTCGGTATCGACGTTGCCGGCCGGGGCACGTTCACCGCGCGGTTCGGCGGAGAGGGCTTCAAACCGACGGAGATCGTCCGGATGGACGCCAAGGGCGATGTCATCGTACGGCTGCCGGGTGACACCTCCACCTCGCACGGTGGCGGGGATGGCGGTCCACCCCAGAGCACGCGCGTACCCGGTTCTCCGGTACACGGCGGACCGGGTACGCGCGTGCCGGAGGTCCTGCATCCGGAAACGCACCGGCCGGCTGACGGAGCGGCGCAGCCTCCGCGCTCCGGCGTCACCCCATCGGCGCATCCCGAGCACGGCCCGCCGGGTGGGGCGCCCGAGCGGCCGGGTGGGCATCCGCTCGCGTCGGCCGGTGCCGAGGCGGGTGAGCCGCCAACTCCACGGTCGATCGAGCAGGGGACCGTTCGGATGGAGGACCATCCGAACTATCCGCATGTCGTGCAGGACCTCGGTGACCTGGGCTATTCGCTGGTCGTCCGCACGACCGGCGACCCGCACGTCGTCATCCGTCACGTTTATGATCAGTCCCGGCAGCTCGCGGCCGTGGAGCACGAGGTGCACGTGCAACGCGGCATGCGCTATCTCGACCTGGAACACGAACTCGACCACGTGCGCCAGATGACCGACCCGCGGCGCTTCCCGGATGGGCCCCTGCCGACCGAGATCGTCGGCAAGCCCAAGATCATTCCGCCGCAGTTGAAGAACTGGCAGAACGCCATCGTGGAGTACCACGTGCGGCTGACGGAGTTCATCCGGCTGGCGGAGCGTGGCGTGGACCCGGAGATTCTCGTGAAGCACATGAGCGGGGTCGACGAATGGCGAGGAATCTACCAGAAGACCGGTATCGACGGAGGGCGCGCGAGCAAGCAGGTTGCCTGGACACGGGAGCACTTCCCCGACATCCGCGATCTTGAGGCCCGGGCGAACGAGCTGCGTTCGGGCCGAGGCCCCGAACCGGGCAGGCCGATCGCGCTGGAACGCGGACCGGCATCCACCAACGACGACGGCGGCCTGCTGCAGAAGAGTGCGGGTGCGCCGTCCGGCGGCGATGGCCCCCCGCGGCCGCCGGGCGACGGGCTGCCGCACCTGCCCGAGGACGGCGGGGCCATCCCGCCTCAGCCGTCGCCGGATCCGGCCGGGCCGGCGCCACCGCACGAGGCGCCGCACGACCCCGCTCCGCTGGCGTCGCTGGAGGAGCCCATCGGCGCGGACGTACCGGTTGTGAGCGCGGACCAGGTCAGTTTCCGCGATGTGGCGCCGGCCCAGCCGGCCGAACCCCGGGCGCTGACCCCCGAATGGGTGCGGGACACCCTCGCTGCGCCGAAGATGCCCGAGCAGATCGTGCGGTGGGTGCGGGAGCACCTCATGGAGCCGGCCGAAGACGGCACGATGGTGCCGAAATCCGCGGTGGAGATTGACGCGACGATCGCCCGGCTCCAGGCCGAGGCGGCGCAGGCCGTGGCCGTGCGTCCGGCGTCCGGGCCGGACGCACCGCCACCGGCCCCCGATACGCCGTCTGCCGGAGAGCCTGGTCACGATGGTGGATCTCGTGGACCCCACCCACCAGCCGTTGGTGCCGTCGCCGACCGGTTGGGCATCTCCGATCCGACGGCGCTGGAGGCGCTGGACAGGGCGTATCACGTCGCATATGAGTACAGCGCCCCCTTCATCGTCGACGTCGCACAGCGCATGTTGACCGATCTACGCATGGACGTGGCTCACAACCCGGAGACCGTTGTCGTCTTCGTGGGGCGCGACGGACATAGCCTTGCGGTCGCCCTCGAGCGCCTCGACCCAGACTTCTTCCACTCACACGGTAAGGAGGTCGTACTCTCCAGGGCGCTCGTGGAGTCAGCTGTCCTGGACGTCGAGCAAAATCTCGAGGTCGGCTATCCGCAGTTATCCGATTTCCGGCAGGCCGCCGGAAAGGTCGATCCAGCCGACATTCCAGGCGCTCGTGCCCGGCTGACGGAGTATTTGCAGAGCCGCGGGATCCCGGTAGGGGAGGAGGGCAGCAAGCTAGTCCTCATCGACACGAGTTACAAGGGCACCGTGCAGGAACTGTTGGCCGCGCTCTATCCGGAGACATCGTTCACCGGCCGCTACGCGTTCTTCGGGGAGTCGCCGCTCGATCCACACCCGGGAAGCAAGGTAGGTTACGCTGTGAACCTTCGCGTGCCGGACAGCAACAGCGGTCGCCCAGTGTCGACATTGCTCGGTGATCCTGCTCTCACGTTCTCGCATCAGGACGCGATCGGGAGCATTGAGGAGACGCTGCACGGCGGGCTCGGCAGCCCGCGGGGGTTCGGTTCGGACAGCGTCCCGCTGCAGCGGCCACAACATCTCGAGCCGGATCCGCTCAAGGGACTCAATCCAGCCAAAGTCGCGCCGCCGTTCACTGACCCGCTCGTTCGGGAGGCGGTGAAGGATATCAACCTTATTGCAGTGCTCAACTTCGCCGAACACATTGTTGCCGTCCGCGACTCCGGCGGCGACTGGCTTGGAGAGCTCAATCATGGATCGCATCGGTACCGCGATCAGATCCGCAATTGGATAGCCAATTCTGGACGGGCGGACCCTGTTTTCGTCGAAGTTATGAACTCCTTCGTACGGCGGGCCGACAAGGCTGTCGTGGCACGGTTGGCGGATCTGTTGCAGCGGTCTGACCGCACACCCGAGCAGATACTCGATACGTGGCGTCGCTACGATCAACTCCCTACGCTGGATGAACGGAAGGCATTCGTTGACTCGTTGTCGGCGGATCAGCCTTGATCTACATGGTGAGAGGTGCAGCAGTGGCGCAGAGCGAGTGGGACCGAGTGGAAGCGGAGCGTGAGGAACTGGCCGCGCGCGCCGAACGGTATGCGAATTTGGGCCTAGGTATTCACGCGGAATTGCTGCGTGCCGGTGGTCCGGTCCCGCCGTCGTTGACGAACCGGCCGATCATTGTCGATACCGACATAGGTGGGGATCCGGACGATGCCGTCGCTATGGTGGCCGCGGCGTTGACCGTGCCGGAGCTGAAGCTGGTTGTGACCGGGGACGAGATCGGAGGGGAACGAGCGCGGTTTGCCCGCTACCTGCTTGATCTGTGTGGGCGGCCGGATGTCGTCGTGGTCGCTGGACGGCAGCTTCGTGAGGGGGCGTACTTCACAGCTTCGGGTCTCGTCCCGGATTCTGTTGCCAGCGCGGATACCGATGTGCTGCGGATGGCTGAGGCTGCGTGTGCTGACGGCGGCCTGGTCCGGTGGGTCGGGATGGGGCCGTTGTCGAACCTGGCGGACGTGTTGGACGTACGACCGCGACTGGCCCGGAGTTTTGTGCTCACCCAGATGGGCGGTGCGGTGAGGTACCGGGATCCGTCCCGTGCCGAGCACAACATCCGACTTGATCCACAGGCGGCGCGCGATGTGCTTGCCATCATATCGAGACCGCGGTTCGTGACATCCGATGTGACGTTCACCGCGGAGATCGAGATTGACGCCCGGTCCGGTCTTTACCGGCGGTTCGCCGCGCCAGGGGCGCCTGCGTGGGCGGAGGTGCTGCGGGCACACTTTGACCAGTGGTTTGCAAGGTACCACCCGGGTTCCATGCAGCACGACGCCCTGACCCTCAGCGCCGCCCTTCAGCTACCGTTTGTCGACTTCCACATGCGGCGCATTGCGTTTGACTCGGCGGGGCGGATGACCGTCGGCGATGGGAAGGAGGTGTTCCTCAGCCGCAAGGCCGCGTACGCTCCCTTCCTCCATTGGCTTGAGCGGGGGCTTTCGGCCTCGACCGTCCGTACGCCCCAGAGCCACAAGCCACCACACTGAGAAGGATATCGAGCGTCGCGACGCCGGTCAGCGCCGCCGACGTAGTGACGCCGGGCGAGCCGTTAGAGCATACGAGTGGCCAGGTCGTCCCCTGCGTAACTCCGAGCACCCGTCCATGGGCGGCACGGTGCTGCACCGCAGTGCGATCGACTCGACCAACCCTGCACACAGCCTGGAGCACCTTCTGCCCCTGGACGCCGAAGGCGCTCCCCAGGTCGATCATCGCCTTCGCCTGCGGGGACGCGGTCGGGCTTCGCGGACGACCCGTCGGATTCCCTGACTCAGGTCGCAGAGCGAGTCGGGATCGGGCGGGCCGTGGCGGTCAGCGTCGCCTCGCACGTCGGGAGGATCGACGCCTTCTGATCGACGATTTCACCATCGACTGTGAGGATGCACTGCACCTGGGGGAGCCCGGTGCCCAGCGGGGCGGGCGCCATTGGAGTCGCGACGGCATTCCCTGAGATCGCCACCAACATGACATCGGGATACCGCACGGTGACCTGCTTGGCCCACGACGGCGCGGTGGACTCCTCGTGCTTCTGCCTCCCTGTGGAGTCGGTGTAGTTCAGCGTGATCATAAAATTGGACCCGCCCTGCGCATACAACTGGTAGAGGATGACGTGCTCCACCGTCTTCGCGGGTTGTGGACCTGACTCGCCCCCTCCGCCGAAGGTGCCGCAGCCGGCCATGAACACCAGCGTCGTGGCGACTGTCAACAGCCGTCGCATCGAGCCTCCTTACCTACTAGCTTCAGCGTGGAAACGGCTGGCATCGGGACAGTTTCAGCCTTCCATGCGGGCGGCTGAGAAGGAGAGTGACGGTGTACTTCAAGGAACCGTTCCACCGTCGCGGCGACCCGGCATGATTCCCGGCGGCCGATACGCGTTCCAGATCGTCCATGCAGGCTCGCCGATGCTGCGCATCCGGTACCGTGACGGCATTTTGGCCGGGCCGCACGGCTTCCCCGACTGGATCCCGTACGCACGCGCCGTCGTCCAGCTGCCCCCCTGCTCACCCGATCTCGGCGTGGACGAGGCGCGCGTGGTGGACGTGCTCACCGCCAACAACACCATGGCCGCCGGCGGAGATACGCTCTGGGCGGACGTGTGCCCGGGCGCCACCCCGGCCGGGTGGACCTGGGCGCACCTGCCGGCGGTGTGGTCGCGGACACGCCGGATCGCCCTCGTCCCCGTCGAACTGCACGGCGCGTACAGGCATCTGGGTGGTGTGAGCACCGGCAGCGCCGATCGGGCCAGGCGGGGTCTGGCGATGCACGGCGGGACACCACCGCGGATCCGGCTCACCCACCGGCTGTCCGGCGAGGTGCTGGAGAGGCTGGAGGAGCGTCTCGGGTACGGCCTGCCCGCCGGGTACCGGTCGTTTCTGCTTCGGACGAACGGCGGATGCCCAGCCTGGCCGGCCGTGCATCCCGGCTTCGGCTTCGTCGCCGATCAGCCGTTCTTCGGCATGGCCCGCCAGGACTGGCTCCAGGACCTGGCATACGCGAACGCCTGGTTCGGCGACCGGCTCACATCCGAGTCCCCGTCGGGGAACGCGAAGCGCTCACGCGCGTAGTCCAGCGCAGCCGCGCCATCCATGAGCTGTTTACCCTTGGCGAACCCACGCCGACCGGACGGATCGAGGGAGTGGGTGGAGGTGAAGCTCTGCTCAACGTCGATCTCGACGCCGTCCAGCGCGTCGACGATTTCCTTGAATCCAGCGAAGTCGACGAGTACGACGTGATCGATGCGTACGCCGGTGAAACTCTCCACCGTCTGCACCGTCAACGGCAAGCCTCCCCAGGCGTAAGCTGCGTTGATCTTAGCGTCGGTGTTGCCATACCTACCATCCTTCGACCGGGGAACGTGTACCCACGTATCGCGGGGGATGGAGATCAGCTGCGCACTCGACCGCCAACCCGTGAGCAACGAGCGGCTGCGTGTGGCGTACATCCTTCTCGGAGCGCCCGGTTACAGCGAGACCTTCATCTCGGCGGAGGTCCACGCGGTCCGCGCGGCCGGCGTCGAGGTTGAGCTCTTTGCCATCCGTAAGGGCGACGGCGGTTCCCGCCTTGCGCAGGCCGCTCTCGTGTCGTGCGCGTTGGTCCGTCGTCCGCTGAAGGTGTTCACCCATGCGTTCGGACTCGGCCCGTCATACGGGGCGCGGGCTTTTCTCGCCGGAGCGTCCGCCGTGTCGCTGCTCAGGGACATCGCAACATTCGATCCAGACGTCGTTCACGCTCATTTCGTGAATCTCCCCACGGCGGTTGCCGTTCTGACCGCCGACGACCTCGGCAAGCCGGCCACGGCTACCGCACACGCAGCCGACTTCATGCTGGAGCGGAAGCCGGGCGCTCTCGAACGGCGGATCAGGCGGCTGGACCATCTGTTCGCCGTCTCGGCGGCTGCCTTCCGGCAACTGAATGACCGTGGCGTGAGCATGTCGGAGGTTCCCCACAGCATCGTCCGAGCCTCGTTCGACGGAGTGTTCGGTGAGACCGCGGGACTCGGTGAGACCGCGGGACTCGGTGAGACCGCGGGACTCGGTGAGACCGCGCTCGTCGACCACACGTGTGGATGGCTTGTACCGCCGATCGATCCCGAGGCCGTGGCCGACGCGATCAGAAATATGATCCGGTCACCTGAGGAGGCCGCACTCCGCGCGTCGGCTCTGCGCTGTCGGATCAGGTCCGAGTTCTCCCCCGAGTTGCAGGCCACCAGGCTCATTGATACGTGGCGCCGCCTTGCTGATAGCACGTGAGCGGATACCCCGGTGACGGCGCGGCCGGTCGGGTCGGTGTTCATCGTCCAGCCGACGGCGGATCCGTCCCGGCCGTGGCGAGACTGAGCGCGGGCGGCTGCGATTCGTCCGGGCCGCACAACGGCGCGGCCTCCAGCGGACAGCGGTGGACGGCGACGGCGGGCGCCCGCGTGGGGGCCGGCCGGCGGATCGTGAGGAAGGCGAGCAGGCCGCCGGTCACGCACATCCCCGCTGTGATCGACATGGCGGTGTGGAAGCCAGCTACCAGCTTGTCGGGGTTGTGGTAGGCGCTTGTCGAGATGCCCGCGACGACGGGCAGCGCGGCCACGGCAACGAGACCGGCCGCGCGGGAGACGTCGTTGTTGACCGCGGAAGCCACCCCCGCGTGTGCGTCGCTGGCGGCGGCGAGGACCGTGGATGTCAGCGGTGCCACCGTCAGCGACAGCCCCAGCCCGAACACGGCCATCGCCGGCAGTACCGTGCCGATGTACGTGCTGGTGACGTCGACCCGGGTGAGCAGCGCCAGGCCGGTACCGGCGACGATGGGGCCGACGGTCATGGGCAGGCGGGGCCCGATGCGTTGGGCCAGGCGCCCGGCCCTGGCCGACAGGGTGAGCATCAGGATCGTGACCGGGAGCAGGGCCGCGCCGGCCTCGATCGGAGAGAACCCGACGGCGTTCTGCAGGACGACCGGAAGCAGGAAGATCGAGCCTCCCAGCGCGGCGTAGACGACGAACGTCACCAGATTGGCGGCGCTGAACTGGCGGGAGGAGAAGATCTCCAGCGGCAGCATCGGATGGGGGCTGCGCCTTTCCACCACGACCATCGCCACCAGGGCCGCCACCCCGCCGACACCGGTGACGAGCACGGTCAGCGATCCCCAGCCCAGGCTGCTGCCCTCGGTGAGCGCATAGATCACGCCGGCCAGGCCCAGCGCGGCCAGGGCCGCCCCGGGCAGATCGAGCCCGGTGGCTGGACGGGGATTGCGGGTTTCCGGCACATGGCGCAGCGCCACCCAGACCACGACGGCGCCGAGGGGCAGATTGATCAGAAAGATCAGCCGCCAGGAGACCGCCTGGACCAGCCAGCCCCCGAGGAAGGGGCCGATCGCGATGGCGACGCCACCCAGGCCTGACCAGGCGCCGATGGCCGCCGAGCGGTCCTCGGGACGAAAGCTCGCCTCGATGATCGCGAGGCTGCCAGGGGCCAGCAGGGCGCCGCCGACCCCCTGCAGCGCCCGGGCCGCGATCAACAGGCCGGCTGTGGGTGCGACCGCGCACAGCATGGAGGCGGCGGCGAACCACAGCACGCCGATGAGGAACACCCTGCGGCGGCCGTAGCTGTCGCCGAGCGAACCGCCGAGCAGCAGGAAGCCGGCGAGGGTGAGCGTGTAGGCGTTGACCGTCCACTGTAGCCCCGACAGGCCGGTCCCGAGGTCGGCGCCGATCCGGGGAAGGGCGATGTTGACGACGGTGGCGTCGAGCGCGGCGATGCTCGACCCGAGCACGGTGGCGAGCAACACCCAGCGTCCGGCCGGCGAAGCGTAGCGAAGGTTGGTATCCGTAGCCCTATTCTCCAGCACATCGACGCGGCCGGCCACTGGACAGCCGGCCACTGGACAACGGGCGTTTGAACGGGCGACGGCTGTTTGGGCAACCGCGGTGCCACAGCCAATCAAGCGATAGCGACCAGGACACGAATCTTGACCATCGGCGCTTGCGGGAGCCAGCATGGCGCGTGTCCTTCGCGAGTACCGCTTTCGGCTGACTACACCGCCGGTTCTTCGCACCGAACGGAGCTGCACGTGGACCTCGCCGGCACTGGGCGCACCGCCACAACCGCGGTGGAAGACATCACCGGGGTTCAGCACGCTGTTATTAACGCTTTTAGCCCCGGCTGGCGGCACGACCCCTACCGAAGCTATGACATTCTGCGGGCGGCCGGCCCGTTTGTCCCGGGGCCGCTCGGCCCGTCGCTCGTTCCCGGCTATGCCGAATGCGACGCGATACTGCAGAATCCGGCCTGGAGCCACGCCGAGGAGTCCGAGCTGCTCCACCCGGACAGTGACGTGGAGCTGCCGGGCTCCTTCCTCTGGATGGAGCCCCCGGACCACACGCGGCTGCGGGGGCTGGTGAGCAAGGCGTTCACCCCCCGCCGGATCGAGGGGATGCGCGGGCACGCCGAGCAGGTCGTGGCGAGCCTGCTCGAGCGGGCGTTGGCCGACGGCGAGGTGGACCTGGTCGAGGCGCTGGCCTACCCGTTGCCGTTGACGATGGTGTGCGAGCTGCTCGGCGTGCCCGCGAGCGAGCACGCCGCCATCCGCCGGATGTCGGCCGGTATTGCCCGCGGGCTCGATCCCGACGCCCTGATGTCCCCGGACGAGCTCGCGAACCGGACGGCCGCCGTGGGGGAGTTCCTGGATTTCTTCGGCGCGCTGGTCGCGGACCGCCGGGCCCGGCCCCGCCAGGACCTCATCAGCGCACTTGCGCAGGTCGAGGCCGAGGACGAGGACGACCGCCTGACAGCCGCGGAAATGCTCGGCACCCTGCTCGTGCTGGTCGTCGCCGGGCACGAGACCACGGTCAACCTCATCAGTAACGGGATACTCGCGCTGATCCGCCATCCCGACCAGTTCGAGCTCCTGCGCCAGAGGCCGGGCCTCGCGCTGCCGGCAGTGGACGAGATGCTGCGTTATGACGCTCCCGCGCAGCTGACGACCCGCACAGCACGCCAGGAGATCACCCTTTCCGGGCACACGTTCGCTCCCGGGGACAGCCTCATCCTGATGCTCGGCTCCGCGAACCGGGACCCGGACGCCTTCACCGACCCCGACCGCCTGGATCTGACCCGATACGCCCAGCGGGCGCGGGTGAACCGCCATCTGGCCTTCGGGCTGGGGCTGCACTACTGCATCGGTGCGTCGTTGGTACGGCTCGAAGTGGAGGTCGCGCTGCGTGCCATCGCCCGGCGGGTGTCCGCGATCACACTGCTCGCCGATCCACCCCCCTACCGCCCGAACCTCGTGGTCCGTGGCATGTCGGAACTTCCCGTGCGCCTGACCGCGGCCGTCTGAGCACGGCCCACACCGTGTTCGGCTCGGATGGGTCGCCCGAACGACAAGGAGCAGGACTGACAATGACGACGCTGAGTCCCAGTCCCGTCGAGTTCGACGCATTCGATCCCGCCAGCCGCGCCGATCCCTATCCGAGCTACCAGCGGGTCCGGGCGGCAGCCGGGCTGCCGCCTTTCTTTCTTCACGACGTCCAGGTCGCGCTGGTCGGCCGGTACGACGACTGCGCCGCGATCCTGCAGAGCCAGGACTGGGGCCACGGCCACGAGGACGGGCTGAGCCCCTTCTGGGACCAGGCGGCATCCCTGCCCGGCTCCTTCATCCGGATGGATCCCCCGGACCACCGCCGGCTGCGTCGGCTGGTCAACAAGGCGTTCAGCGCGCGCATGGTCGCGGGTCTCGCGCCGATGATCGACGAACTGGTGGGCCGGCTGGTCGACGCGGCACTCGACGCCGGTGAGATCGACGTCATCCGGGACCTGTCGGGGCCGTTGGCGGTCACCATGGTCGCTGGCCGGCTGCTCGGCGTCCCCGAGGCCGACCGGCCGGCGCTGCGGGCCTGGGAGCTGGCGATCGCCCGTGGCACCGACCCGGACGGCCTGCTCTCACCCCAGGACGTCGCCGCTCGGAGCAAGGCCGGCCAGGAGGTCGTCGCCTACCTGCACGCCCTGATCGCCGAGCGGCGGGCGCGTCCCACCGACGACCTGCTGAGCATGCTTGTCGGGGTGGAGGAAGCCGGCGAGGTCCTCACCGCGGCCGAGGTGCTCGGTATCTGCGTGCTCCTGCTGGTCGCGGGTATGGAGACGAGCATCAACCTCATCGGTAACGGCATGATCGCCCTGCTGCGCAACCCCGGCCAGCTCGCGCTGCTGCGCGAGCGGCCGGAGCTGACCCCGGTGGCCGTCGAGGAGATGCTCCGGTACGACACGCCGACCCAGTTCACCATGCGGGTCGCGCTCACCGAGACGACCGTTGGCGAGCACACCTTCGCCCGCGGTGACGGCGTCATTGTCCTGATGGCTTCCGCAGGTCGGGACCAGACCGTCTACACCGATCCCGACCGTTTCGACATCACCCGGTACGCGGCTTCCCCGGCTCCGCGCCGGCACCTCGGCTTCAGCCTCGGGCTGCACTACTGCCTGGGCGCGCCCCTGGCCCGGATGGAGGCCGAAACCGCGATCCGCACGCTCATCCAGCGGGCTCCCGCACTGTCTTTGGCCACTGACACGCTCACCTATCTGCCCAGCCTCATCCATCGCGGGGTGGCATCGCTCCCACTCAGCTTTGCCACCGCCGACTGACTGTCCCGTGGCGCTACCGCTGAGGAGATGTGATCGCGAAACCGGAACCCGGCGCGAAGGTCGTCACCGTCGGTGGAATGGCCTTGAGCTGGTCGATCGCCGCGCATGCCGGGCACTGCGCATAGCCGGCCTGGCGTTCCCGGTTGGCCTCGGCGTCCGCGCGGGCCTGCGCCACCCTTGCCTGTGCCTCGGTGACAGCGGCGAAGGCGGCCTGTGCCTTGTTCACGGCATCCTGGATCTGCTGCGGCAGCGTGATGCGCACCAGGTTGAATTTCAGGTCGACAAGGAAGGGCGCGCTCAGCGTTTCGACGAGGTCCCGAGCGAGCGATTCATTGATCGCGGTCTGTACTTTCGCGAGGTTGGCGTTGTTCGACCCCGCGGCCACGGCCGGCGGCGCGCCGGTGCCGGTACTCTGGTTCGCGCCGAGCTGGACGAGCGCGCAGCTGGAGACGAGCTCGGCACAGTCGAAGGTATTCACCTGCTGCCGCAGGGCGTTGTCAATCACCGGCCGGATGATGGTGTCGAGAAACGCCGACCAGCCCTTGTCACCCTCGTACGCGGCGTAGTAGTCGTTGCCGGCCAGCCTGCGGAACTTGCGGGTGCCGAACTTGTCGTCGAACGTGCGGATTGTGTCGTGGTCGAGGTTGAGGGTGAAGTAGAGAGTTCCCTCGATGCCCATCTCGACGCCGTCCTTGGACGGCACCCGTACCACGTCCTCGCCCGTGCGGTCACCGCGGTTCGGGTCGGCGGTGATCGTGTAGAAACGCTGCTGGGCGGGATACTTGTGGGCATCGGAATACAGCCCGATCCAGGTCCGTGCCGAGGCGGGGTCGAGGATCTGCCTGATCCGGTGGTTGTCGAGCGGACCGCCGTTGCGTATCACCGCGATCTCTCCACCGGTGGTCTTGTCGAACGAGCCGAGCGCGCTGAGGCCCAGCACGAGCAGAGAGACGGTGACGATACCCGCGGTAAGGAAAGCGATAATCCTGACGAAGATCCTCCTCTGCGCGCCCATTCCTGCCATCGGCACCGCCCCCCGATCATGGTTGTGTAGGTATGGGAGTCAACGCCACGCCCGACAGCCCTGGCGGACGCCCAACAGCCCCACCGATACTAGCCGAAAACGTCTGCTTTATACCGGAACTATGTGACGGTGGGGTGAGCCCCGCGGGTGTGAGCGGTGATCAGCGCGGGGGATATGTTCGTCCGGAGGGCCCGATGAGCCGGGGCGGTTACGGGGTCGCAAAGGCGCAGCGCGGTCCCGCGGCCTTCGTCAACCGGAGGTCCAGCGTGGCGAGCCTCGCGTCCAGCGACTCGGCGAGTGCCACGTACCAGCTGTCGTAGGCGGTGACATTCTCCCGCAGCTCCCACACCCTTGTGGCGAACGGCTCGTAGGCGAACAGCTCGACCCGCAGACTCAGCAGGTCCGCATGGGCCAGGGCCGCGGTATCCGCCGTGATCTCGCCGGCCATGACAGCTCGCCGCAGCACATTGGCGGCCTCCACCGGCATGAGATGGGGCGCGGCCAGGTCATCGGTGGCGAGTAGGTGGTCCGCCCAGGTTCCAACATGGCCGCTGTCGACGAGTGCCGTGACCACGAAACCGGAGTCGATGACGAGGGTCACCGGCGGTCGGCGTCACGGTGGCCGAGGATCGACTCCGCCGACAGCCGGCTGCCAACGCGCTGCTTGCGATCACGGATCCGTGCAAGCAGCACCTCCGCGTCCGGCCGCCGGGCCAGTTCGATCAGCTGAGAACGCACGTACTCCTGCAGCGAACGGCCGCTGAGCGCAGCCCGGGAGGCAAGCTCGTCGCGAGTCTCGTCGGGCACGTCCCGAATGGTGATCGCAGTGGCCATAGCAGCACTATGCTGCTAGCGGCAGCCAATGGCAAGCGAGCGGTAGGTGACCATCGACTGCGGCGGTGGTCAGTCCGTCGGGGCCTGCGGTGGCCGTCCGTGCTGGAGGTACACGGTCCGACCCGTGCGCAGGGCGTGCATGCAGGCACGGATGCGCCGGGCCATGTACGGGGCGAGGAACTGGTCGTACTCGTCGGGGGCGCACAGCCGCCAGGCGGTGAGCTCGTCCGCCTGCAGGCACAGACCGTGTTCAATGTCGTCTGCCGTGAGCGGTCCGCCGTCGAACAGGAAGTTGACCAGCGCCGGCCTGCCGTCCTCCTGAGGCGGTACCCAGTCGACTCCTACCAGCCGTCCAGGGCGGACATCCAGCCCGAGTTCTTCCTTGATCTCCCGCCGTGCGGTGTCCCACGGGTACTCACCCGGATCCATGTGGCCGCCGGGGATGAGCCAGGTGTCGTCGCGGTACGACGGCTGGACGAGCAGGACCCGGCCTTCGGGATCGTGAAAGAGGGCAGCGGCCCCCGCGATCGAGTGGGGGAGCGTCGCGTAGAACTCGGCCGGTGGCAGTCGTCCGCTGGTCATGCCCTATGACCCTAGTTGCCCCATGACCATTGGGCCGCCGGTGGTGGGAGCCCCGGATCCTGAAACCGGATTACGTCGTGCGGGCGTCGTTCTGTCCGGCACGACGAAGTTCGATACGCCGGATCTTGCCGGTGAGGGTCTTCGGCAGGCTGTCGACGAAATCGATCAGACGTGGGTAGGCGTAGGCGCTGAGCCTGTCACGGACATGCTGTTGTATCCCCCTGGCCAGCTCCGCCGAGGGCTCGTGACCGTCGGCGAGCACGACGAAGGCCTTGACAACGTGGCCTCGGCGTTCGTCCGGGACGCCGATCACAGCAGCCTCGGCGACCGCCGGATGCTCCAGGCAGGCGGACTCCACCTCGAACGGCCCGATCCGGTAGCCGGCTGCGATGATCAGGTCGTCGGCGCGCCCTTCGAACCAGAAGTAGCCGTCCTCGTCGAGGCTGGCCGCGTCACCGGTGTGGAACCACTCGCCGCCGAACACCCGCTCGGTGTCGTCCGGGCGGTTCCAGTATCCGAGCGGGTAGTGCGGGTTGGAGCGTGACTCCAGGCAGATCTCGCCACGCTCGCCCGGGCCCACCGGACGCCCGTTCTCGTCGAGGATCGCCACCTTCCAGCCGGGCAGCGGTTTGCCCATGGAGCCGTCCCGAACATCCATGAACGGGTAGTTACCGACCATCGGATAGCTCTCGGTCATCCCGTAGTAGTCGAGGACGGTGACGCCGTACTGCTCTCGGAACCAGCGGATCGCCTCCGGGTTGAGCGGCTCGCCAGCGGAGCACACGATGCGCAACCGCTGGGGATAACGCGTGCCGGCGTCGGCGATGCCCATCATCGACCGCATCGCCGTCGGCGTGGTGAACACGTTCGTCACCTCGTGCCGGGCGAGGAAGCCCAGTTGCCTGTGCGGGTCGAAACCGCCTTCGCGCTGGTAGACGCACTGCACCGCGCCCAGGCGCCAGGGGCCCAGCAGCGGGGCGATGCCGGCTGCCCACGCCCATTCACCCATGCCGTGAAAACGTTCACCGTCGCGCACGTCGTGGCAGTGGACGAACTCGTTGTGGGCAAGGAGGTAGCGGTGCGCATGCACAATGCCCTTGGCCACGCCGGTTGTGCCGGAGGTGTAATACAGCTGCGCCGGGTCGTCCGCATGCGTGTCCACCGTCTCGTGTTCGGTGGGGTGGCCGGTGAGCAGGTCGTCGTCCAGGACGAGGACACGCACGCCCATCCCGGCGAAGCGGGGTGCGTTGGCCCTGTTGGTGATGAGCACGGCGGCCTGCGCATCCGTGAGCCGGTGGCGGATCCCGTCGTCGCCGTAAAGAACGCTCATCGACAGCAGGAGCGCACCGAGCTTCCAGACGCCGAAGAACACCCCGGCGGTTTCCGGCGATGGGGGCAGGACCACGGCCACGCGGTCCGTGCGTGCGACCCCTGCCGCGGTGAGGGCGTGCGCTGCCTGAGCCGCGAGGTCCTGCAGCTCGCCCCAGGACACATCGGCGCGGTATCCGTCGAAACGTTCGTAGACCATCGCCAGCTTGCCGCGGGGATGTTTGTCGCAGACGTCGGCCGCGATGTTGTAACGCTCGGGAACGTCCCAGCGGTGCTCGGCACATGCCTGCGCGTACGACATCCGAAAGGTACCGGCCATGGATGTGTCTCCCTCGGTTGACGATGTGCCAGCGTCCAGGTAGTCGACCTTGACCGGTACGGTTTTGAGGATGCCCATGAGTATGTCACGGTGTGTGCTGGCCGGAGCCCGAGTGGTGACTCCGGAGGGTGTCCTGGATCCAGGCTGGGTCGAGGTTGACGGAGGGCGCATCGCCGCGGTCGGCGCTGGCAGACCGGCGGGCCGGGCTGGACAGCCGGTCGTAGATCTTGGCGGTGCCTGGTTGTTGCCGGGGTTCATCGATCTGCACGTGCACGGTGGCGGTGGTCACGACGTCGCCACCTCAGCGGCGGAGATGGCCGCGGCGGTGGCGTTCCACCGCGCGCACGGCACCACCCGCACGCTCGTGTCGCTGGTGACCGCGCCTGCCGACAGGCTCGCGGAGCAGCTGTCATGGGCTGCCGGCCTGGTCGGGCGCGGTGCGTGCGCGGACGGCCATGTGGTCGGGGCGCATCTGGAGGGGCCGTTTCTCTCGGCCGCGCGCTGCGGTGCGCAGGCCCCGGAACATCTGCTCGCCCCGGATCGGGCGGTGTTCGCCAGCTTGGTCCGGGCGGCCGGGGGCGCGCTGCGGGCCATCACGGTCGCGCCCGAGCTGCCCGCCGCCCTCGACATCATCACCGATGCCGTGGCGGGCGGGATCGTGGCCGCCGTCGGGCACACCGACGCCACCTACGAGCAGGCAGCCGCCGCGTTCGCGGCCGGCGCGAGCCTGACCACTCATCTGTTCAACGCTATGCGGCCGCTGCATCATCGGGAGCCTGGCCCGGTCGGAGCCGCCCTCGATGCCGGCGTCGCCTGTGAGCTGATCAATGATGGTGTCCATGTGCACCCGTCCGTCGCGCGGATGACCGCCCGCGATCGGCACCGGCTTGTCCTGGTCACCGACGCCATAGATGCGGCTGGCGTCGGTGACGGTGACTACGTCCTCGGTGGGCAGGCTGTGCGGGTACGCGGCGGCCAAGCGCGGCTCGCGCGTTCGGGCGTGCTTGCGGGCAGCACGCTCACGATGGACGAGGCGGTGCGCCGCACGGTCATCGACACGGGCCTGCCGGTCGAGGCGGCCGCGGCCGCGGCGGCGACGAACCCGGCCCGTGTGCTCGGCCTGGCCGACAGGTGCGGAGCGATCGCCGCCGGGCTGGACGCCGACCTCGTGGTCCTCGACGCTGGTTTTCGCCTTGTCCGGGTCATGGCCCACGGGGTGTGGTCGCAGCCCCGGGGTTTCGTGCCCCGCGGTTCCACCAGCCCCGCGGCGGCGGACGGCGCTCCGGTCATGGATTGACGCAGGTCACGTCCTTGGAGGCGAAACCACTACCTCCGGTCACCTTGTTGGACGCGCAGTCAATTTTGTTGTTTGTCGTTTTCGGATTGTGAATCCAGAAGCCGACGCCGGTGGCTCCGCCGAGGTCCACGATATTGTCGGCGAAGACGTTTCCGTCGCCGGAGCCCAGTGACTCACCGTTGGTTGTGATCACATGGGTCTGGAAGCCGTCCTTGAGTGCCGACGGCCCGCTTACCGTACCCCTGTTACCGGTAATCATATAGTTGTTGCCTTTCACGTCTACCCAGGAGTCCGCCCAGCTCCCCGACATGCCGACCGCGTCGAAGGAGTTGTTCTGGATCACGCCGCCGGTCGTGCCCTCCTTGATGTCGATGTTCTCGGCACCGGTGTGACGGATGGTGTTTCCGATCACCTGGTTGTAGTCGGACGTATCCGGCTTGCCACCCGTGTAACGACCCCAGTTGGAGACGGCGGAGCCCAGGTAGATGCCCTCGCCGAAGCTGGGGGTCTTTACCCCCGTGTTTTCCACCAGGCAGTTGGTCACCACGTTGTAGCTGGAAAAAGCCCGCAGGTGGATGCCTTCCTGCCCGACGTCGTGAACGTACAGACCGTCGATCGTCACATGGCTGGAACCGTCGAGCACCACACCCTTGGTCGCTTCCGTCACGGTGAACCCCTGGAGCTTCCAGTAGCTTGCTCCCAGGAGGTTCAGGCCGTAACCTCCGCCCGCGCCACCGCCGTCGAGTACGGCGTTACGGGATCCACGCAGTGTGATGGGTGCGGCTTCGGTGCCAGAGACCCGGATGTTGAATCGCCCCGGGCTCGTCGGGGTACCACTAGGCTTGCTCTTGGCATTGTAGTCTTTCGCGTCCTTGCCCGAGTAACGGCCATCGGCCATCGTGATGGTCATTCCCGGGTGTGCGGTGTTGAGCGCGTCTATCAGGCTCGTGACATTGGTCACCGTCACCTCCGTTCCAGGCGCGACTGGGTCCAGCGCCGGCGCGGCCGGCACGGGCGGCGAGGACTGTGACTGGGAGCCGTCTTCCTGGTCCGGGCCCGGTGCTGCCGAGGGCGTGGCCGTCCCGCCGGCTGTGCCTTCGCCTATCCGGAAGTTCGCCCGGGAACGGTGTGTCCGCCGGGACTGGTCCCCGTCCTTCTCGTAGGTCTCCGCGATCAGCGAGTGCTTGCCCTCGCCCAGGCCAGCCACCTTCACAACTCCAGGATTCACCGTGGTGAGGGATTTCCCGTCAAGCGTGAAGCGGATGTCCGCTCCGTCATCTGTGCCCGCGAGCCCCGCGTAGAAGGTCGAAGCGGCAGGAAGGGCCTGGTTGTCGAGGCTTTTAACGTCGCTCGACAGGTCGCCGGAACCGGAGAACACCAGCTGCGCTTCCCCCGCGGATGGCTGGGCGGGGAGCTGAGCGGATGGCTGGACGGGGTTCCGGCATGCGGTTACCAAAAGTAGTATTGCTCCTACGAAGAGCAATGATGCGGATTGGGCCGTCCGCTGGACCAAGCTCCCGCCCGTAAAAGCCGCGAACATACACGTCCCTCGCATCTCGATGTGTTGAGGCAGGGAGAGTATAGGTGTTCCATGCGATGGGCGATCGCATCCCTCAATGGGATGCCTCTTTGATCTGCTTCGGGCGAACGATACGCACTGAACCACGGAGTCGATGGCCGGGTTCGTTCAACAACGTTCTGTTCAGCTGGTCGAGCCGCCAGCCAATGTTATTGGTATCGTACGGCTGGCTGGTCAGATATTTGCGTCATGTGGCACACCATAGGTGCGCCACATGGACATCTGCGCGGCGCTTGGGCCGATGTAGCCGCGGAACTTGGCCAGCAGCTGCCGCTCGGGGCCGGGCTGGCCGTGGCGCTCGGCCCACCACGACGGCAGCAGGCATGGCCGCCACCTGTTTCACCTGCGCCAGCTGTGGCTCGGATGTGGTGCTGCCCGACAGCCTGCCCCCGCTGCCCCCGCCCGCATCGACCGCCATCCCGCTGATGCCCTCCTCAGCGGGGCTGGTCGATCGCGATGGTCCATCCTGACGCTCTGGGCATGCCAGCGGCGTCGGAAGTGCCGGCCGCGACGATGGTTGCGCCGGTGACCGATGCTGTATTGAGCCTGATGTCATTGCGCGTGGCGTCCGGTGTTCCGGGCGGCGCGATGATGTCCTGCCGTTGACAGTCCCGCAGCTGCTCGTCACAGAGCCAGACAACCGGCCGGCGCCTGCCGGGGGTGTCGAGGATCGACCCGCCGGCAAGAACACGGCGGTCCGCCGTGGCAGCCAGGAGCGTGACGACCGCGTCGGCGGGCAGGCCGGTTTGAACGTCCTGCCAGCTTCTCCCGTCCGCTGACCGCCGGAAGTGGGCTGACGTACCTGCTCCCTCCGGCTCCTGACCCACCGCGAGCAGCACGCCACCGGGCAGGAGCACGACCCGGTCGAATATCTGGGTGCCTGGCCCCCCGGCTCCGGTCACCGTTTCCCGCCGCCAGGCCAGGCCGTCGGTGGAGCGCCACACGGCGCCGTCTCCGTCACGATCAGTACCGCGGTCGATGCCGACAGCCAGCAGCCCGCCGGTCACCGCCACCACATCGCGCAGCTGCCCCGGGCTGCCGGTGAGATCGCCACCGACCACCCGCCAGGCCCGCCCGTCCGGGGAGTCCCAGGCTGTCGGCACGGCCTGGGACGGCCCCGAGCCCGCCGGCGCTGTCCACCCGACCGCCGCGAGCCGGCCACCGACGCTGGCGACACCGGTGATCGCGCCCGGCCCGGAACCGGCGGGGGAAGTGATCGCGGCGGGGGCCCAGCCCGAAGCTCCGTCTGTGAACCACGCCGCCGGTCCGCCGTCAGGCCCGCTGACGGACCCGCCGCCGGGATCTCCGGGCCCGCTGCCGACAGCCACCCGAGCGCCGTGCGGGCTGCCGGTGAGCCCGTACACGGCTGTGCCGGGCGCGGCATCCGGCGTCAGCGGGCCTCCCGTGAGCCGGGCGACCGTCGAGGACGCGGGGGCCGGCACCGGTGCGCCGCCGCCAGGGCTGGGGGCAGGCTGGACGGGTGGTGCCGACCGCCCGCTCACCGCGACAGCAGCGGTGATCGCCGCGATCGCCACCAGCGCGACCAGCGCACCCACCCGGGCCACCCGCCGGCTCTGTTTCCGGTAGACCTCGTCCGACGCCCCGATGCGCACGCGCAGCGGCTCGTCCCGGTCGGTGAGGCGGCCGGCACGGGCGCGCACCCGCGCCGGTACCAGGGGCTGGTCGTACGGTTCGTCGAGGCCCGCCTGAGCGAGGTCGACCTCGACGGCGACGGCTGGCCGTCCAGCGTGCGGAAGCGGCGCCAGCAGGCCGGCGGCCAGGTCGGCGATGGTGTCGCTGCCCGCGCCGGCGCTGCCCGCGTCGGGGACGGGGACGGGGTTGGCCTCGGCCTCGACATCGACATCGACATCGGTCCGGGGAGCGGAGGGCTGTGTCACGGGCCGGAGTCCCGGCGGTTGTCGTGACAGCCGGGACCCGCCGGCGATCGCCGCGCCGAGGCAGACAGCGAACTTTGGATGCGCGTCCAACGCCACCGGCACGCGGAACTCCCGCTCGACCATGCGGGCGACCAGGGGAATGCGGCTTGACCCACCGACCAGCAGGATGCGCTTGAGGCCCATGGGCTCCACCCCGGCGGCCCGGCAGGTCCGCCGGAACGTATCGAGGGTCCGCAGCACCATGATCCGGATGGATTCGTCCAGATCGTCACGGGTGATCCGGACAGTGCGGTTGCAAGCCGGGATGATCACTTGGATCTCGGCCTCGGTATCGACGGACAGCGTCTCCTTGGCCATCACGGCCGAAGCCTCGACCTGGGCAACCGCCCGTGCCGTGGTGGGATCGGTGAGGTCCTGGCGTTGCCACGCCGGGCCGATCGTCCGCGCGATGTGCGCGAGGACAGCGTCGTCGATGTCGATACCGCCGATGTCATCGTCACCGCCGGGTTCGCCGCACAGCTCGAAGCCGCCGTTGGTCTTTCGCAGCACCGTCGCGTCAAACGTGCCGCCGCCGAGATCGTAGACACCGAGCAGATCGCCGGGGTCGAGCCTGTCCTGCGCGGCGTAGTGCCCGGCCGCCGCCACCGGCTCCGGGAGCAGCCCGACTTCGGTGAGCCCGGCCAGGCCGGCGGCCTGTTCCAGCAGGTCCCGACGGTGGCCCGACCAGGTGGCGGGACACGTCAGGATGACCCGGGCCGGCGCCTGCGACTCCTGTTCGACGACCTTGCCGACGACAAACCGGATCATGTCGGCGACGAGCGCGGGCAGCTCCACCTGGGTGTCGGCGAGATGTACCGGTACGTCATCGCCGAACCTGCGTTTGAACTCCCTGGCCACCCGGGACGGCTCGGTGATGGCGCGCTGTTCCGCGGCTTCTCCGATCAACATCACCCCGTCGGCGCGCAGGAACAGCACGGACGGTATGGCTCGGGCACGTTCACCGAGGTCGACGACCTCGGCTCGGCCATCCCGCCAGAGCGCGGCTGCGGTGAACGTGGTGCCGACGTCGATCCCGAGCGCATAGGCCGTGCGGCGGGCGCTGCCGGGGCGCACAGTCATGAGGCGGCGGCCGAGGCGAGCATCGTAGGGAGTGTGAGCGAGTGAGGAGCGCAGCGGCGGGCGCTGCCGGGGTGCACAGTCATGAGGCGGTGTCCACGACGATGCAGTAAGCGTTCTTCATGGATTGCCGAAGCGCAGGCAGCGCTTTCGCGCAGTAACCCGTCGCGTCCGCATAACCGGCGAATCCGTCTTTGAGGACCACGTACTCGCCCACACCGGGTTCGCCGGGCGGTTCGTGAAGCCGCTGGGACCGGCGGCTGTCCATCAGCTGAACTTTTCCCACGCCGGGCACCTGCTGTATGTCGCTGGTGAACTGCTCGGCGGCCTGTCTGTCGGTTGCCGCCTTGTCGTCGGTTGGGAACGTGCGGAAGATGACATAGGCCCCTTGCGGCTCTATTGGTTCAGCGGCGTTGGTCGAGCTGGCACTGGCCGTCGGAGCGGCACCGGGGCTTGCGGTGGTCGGGCCGGCAGGCGCGAAGGACGCGGTCATCCGTGCGGCTGGCTCCGATGTCCTGGTCGCGACTCGTCCGAGCAGGACCGCGCCCGCTGCCGCGGCCACGCCGACCAGCAGCGCCACCCCGGCCACTCTGACCGCGGCCCGGGGCAGGACCGGGAGCTGTTCGAAGGCGGCGTCAAGCCAGCCCTCGGCACTCTGTTGATCGGTTTCGTCCATCCGGGCGTAGCCGAGGCGGACCGGGTGGCGTGCCACGGTGCCGCGCAGGAATGGGCGTACCGCCCGTGCCTTGAGAAAGGCTTCGCCGTACCCGCCGGGTGCGATGTCGAGCTGTTTTGGGGCGAGGGCGAAGCCAAGCGCGCCGTCCCCGTCCGGAACAGACAGGCAGAGCCGGGCCGGGGCGGTGCCACGATTATCGAACCGCGCGATCCAACGGGCTGTCCACCGTCCACGCCGCACCTTTACCGTGGTGATCGCGGCCGTGATCTCGTGAAGCGCGCTGACCGCGATGTCGCCTTCTTCGACAGCCACCCAGCCGCGGTTTTCCCGTGAACGGCACCGTAACGCGAACGGCACGTTTCCCACGGGTGCCCCTGGGCCGGCCGGCGGCCGGAACAGCAGGCGAACGGTGTATTCGACGCCGGGGGTGACCGAGACTTCCCGCGGGACGACGTCGGCCCACCGCGCCGCCGCGCCCAGCACGTCGAAGGTGTACTGCTCGATGAGGTCGCCGTCGTAGCGGACCGTCGCTGTCGTCTGTGCCTGTTCACCCGGCCGGACCTGTAACCGGGTGTGGTGAAGACGAAGTTCCGGATCCATACCAGCTCCGCCCGTGCCGCCCCGCCCGTTACCGGCGATGGAATGACTCGACCATACGGCCGCGCGACGCCGCTGGCAGGCGCGGGCCGGCATCGGTCACCTGCCGGTACCACGGGAGCACCCGACAGCGCGCGTAACTGTGCCCTTTTGGCTTCTGCCGCACGGCTGGGACGGCTCCTACACTTCCGGGGTCTCCGCGTGCGTGAAAAAACCGTGATCGCGTACTCGCTGGCCTGCTAACATCGCGTTGTCTTGTGATTCTTGGGGGGAAGTCCATGACAGACCCGTCGGCGAGTGCGTCCGAAGTCGCCTGGTTCGCCGAACGGTACGAGGAGCTCGTTCGTAACGTCGAGCTTTTCGTGCGGGGCAAGCCAGAGGTGATCCGCCTTGCTCTGGTGTGCATGGCGGCCGAGGGCCACCTGCTCATCGACGATGTTCCCGGGGTCGGTAAGACCTCCCTTGCCAAGGCCATCGCGAATTCGATCGACGACGGGAGGATGCGCCGGATTCAGTTCACCCCCGACCTCCTTCCGACCGACGTCACCGGGGTGCAGGTCTGGGACGAGCGCACCCGGGAGTTCGAGTTCCGGCCCGGCGCGGTGTTCGGGAACATCGTGCTGGCTGACGAGGTCAACCGTGCCTCGCCGAAGACGCAGGCGGCGCTCCTGGAGGTCATGGAGGAACGCCAGGTCACGGTGGACAGCACCTCCTACGAGGTGCCCCGGCCTTTCATGGTCATCGCCACCCAGAACCCGGTGGAGCACGGCGGTACCTACGATCTGCCCGAAGCACAGATCGATCGGTTCATGATCCGGACGGGAATCGGCTATCCGCGCCACGAGGCCGAGGTGGAGATCCTGGAGAACCGGGCCCGCGGCCAGACGCTCAACGAAGTGAACCCGGTGCTCTCCAGCGGCGAGGTGCTCCGGATGACCGACATCGCGCGCCGCGTCCATCTCTCTCCGGCCGTACTCGGCTACATCGTCACGATCACCGCGGCGACCAGGCGGCTGCCTGAGCTGCGCCTTGGGGTGAGCCCACGCGGCGGGCTCGCGCTCGCGGTCGCGGCGCAGGCACACGCGGCGGCCGACGGCCGGTCGTTTGTCACGCCGGACGACGTGCGGACGCTCGTCCCGTTCGTGCTGGGTCACCGGATGCTGGTGAAGCCCGAGGCGGAGCTGGCCGGAAGCACCGCGGAAAGCCTTCTCGGCGGGCTCACGGCGTCGGTACCGGTGCCGGATCAGCGAGTGGCTCACTAAATGATCACAAGGTCCGGCGTGGCCGTGGCCGTGGCGGTGGTCGTCCTCGGGCTTTCCGGCGCGCTGCTGGACTACCCGGAGCTGGTCGTGTTCGCGCTCGGGGGCCTCGCCGCGCTGCTCCTCGCGGCCGCTTGGATGATCATGACGCCGGACATCATGGTCGTCCGGGAGATCCAGCCGCTGCGGGTGGCCGAGGGCGAGGGCGCCCGGGGGCTGCTCACCGTGACGAACGCCGCGCGCCGCCGCAGCCCTCCGTTCCTCGCCAGTGAGGCCGTGGGCGAGCGCCACGTCGCGGTGTCGCTGCCGAGTCTGGGGCCGGGGCGCGCGTTCGCGACCGCCTACCCGCTGCCGACGGATCGCCGTGGCGTGTACCAGGTGGGTCCGCTGACGATCGGCCACAGCGACCCGCTGCGGCTCATGCATGTCGGGCGTTCCTACGCCTCCCCGTCAGAACTCACAGTGCATCCACGGTTGCATCTGGTGGCACCGCTGCCCACCGGCGGCTCCCGGGACATGGACGGGCCGACCTCGAGCACGGCGCCGCTCGGCGGAGTCGCCTTCCACAGCCTGCGGGAATACGTCCGCGGTGACGATCTGCGGCTCATCCACTGGCGGTCGACCGCCCGCGCCGGAAAGCTCATGGTCCGTCACAACGTGGTGCCCAACGAGCCGCGGCTGATGGTGGTGCTCGACACCAGCACCGCCCCCTACACCCAGGACTACTTCGAAGACGCGGTGCGCGTCGCAGCCTCGCTCGCGATCTCTGCCCGTGACCACGGCTTTCCGGTCGAGGTACGGACCACCGGCGGGTTGCGCGCGGTGGCTGACCGCGCGGCCATCGATCGGGCGTCGATCCTTGACCTGTTCGCTGATGTGCGCGTCACCGATGACGACCCCGGGCTCGCGGCGCTGCTGGGCATGCTGCCCACGGACGATGGAGTGGCACTCGGTGTGGTGACCGGGCAGGCCCCGGCGGGGATGCTCGCGAGCATTTCCACGGTCCGTAACCGGTTCACGATGGCGAGCCTCGTCCAGGTCGGTGAGGAGCACGCGCGGCCCGGCCCCTCGGTGCAGGGAGCGATGGTCGTGAATGTGCGGACCAGCGAGGATTTCGCAGCCGGGTGGAACGCGAGGGTACGCCGGTGAGCGCGGCACGGTCACCGGTGCCGCCGGTGCCGCCGGTGCCGCCGGCGCGGGGTGAGCCGCGGCCGGCAGGGGCGCGGATCGGCCAGGTTCTGCTTGTCGCGGCTGTGATGCTGCTCGTCGCCATGGTGTTCGGCCCGTTCTTCGCCGGCGCCGGCTATCTTGTACCGCTCGGTGGCGCTGTCCTGCTCGCCGCGGTCGTGTCGGCCCTCGCGTCGGTGCGGATCCGCCGCCTTGATGTCACGCTGGTGGTGGCGACCAGCGCTGGCCTGCTGTTCAGCCTGCTCGCGCTCTTCCCGTCCCAGTGGGGGAGCGGGCTGCCGGGTTCGCTGTTCTCGGCGTTCGGCCGCGGGCTGCGTGACGGCTGGGCGCGCATGCTCACCGTGGGCCTCCCGGCGGACCCGACCGGGGAGCTGCTGACCGTCCCGGCGTTGTTGCTGTGGGTCGCGACTGCCGTCGCGGTCGTCCTCGCGCTGCGGACCGGCGTCGTGCTCGCGCCGCTGCTGCCGCCGATCGTCGCGTTCGCCGCCGGTCTGTTCGCCGTCGCGGCACGCGGGCGGTCACAGGTGTGGCTGGCCGGCGCCATCCTGCTGGCCGGGGGAGCGCTGGCCCTCGTGCGGGCCTCCGGGCACGGCTCCACCGCTTCCGCCGGGGCCGGCGCTACCGGCAGCGGGCGACGCCTGCGCCAGCTGACGTCTGGCCGACTGGCGTTCGGGATCCCGGTGCTGGTCGTCCTCGCCGCCGTCGGCACCCTCGGCACGATGATCCTTCCGATCGCGGATGGCTCTGACCGTTTCGATCCGCGTGACCACCGTCATCCCCCGGTCACGGTGTCCTCGGCGCTGAACCCGTTGGTGAACGTCAAGAGCCAGCTGTTGGCGGAGTCCGTGGAGACGCTGTTCACCGTCCACCTGGCCTCGACCGCGCCCGTGGCGGTGGACCGCATCCGGACGGCCGCTCTCGGCGACTTCGACGGCGCCAGCTGGACAGACGGCGCGACCTATGTGGCGACCGGCCGGACGCTGCCCGACGCTTTGGCCAAGGAGACCACGCACGGCACCACCGTGGACGCCGAGGTCACCGTCGACCGGCTTGACGGGGTGTTCCTGCCCTCGCTCGGACGTCCCGTCAGTATCGCCGGCAGCGGCAGCGGCGTGGGCGCAACGGCGGCGTTCGCGCCGGATTCCGGTGTGCTGGCGATGACGACATCCCCAGCGCCTGGCCTGCGTTACGTGCTGCGCTCGGTGGTTCCCAATCCCACCGCGGCGGAGAAGGCGGCGGCCAGGCCATTGGATGATCCATCCGTTCGCCGTTACCGTACGCTACCGGGAGTCGTCCCGACCGGCCTGACGCAGCTGACCGACGGCATCATTGACAGCGCGAAGAACCCATATGACAGGCTTGTCAGGATTCAGGACTATCTTCGGGACCCGGCCAGGTTTCCCTATGATCTTCAGGCTGCGCCTGGTCACTCCTACGGCGCTGTCGTCCGGATGCTCGATGTCGACACCACACAGTTCCGCCGCAGCTATGCCGAGCAACATGCGGCCGCGTTCGCGTTGATGGCGCGGATCGCGGGTTTCCCGTCCCGCGTCGCCGTCGGCTATGTGCTTGACCAGCGCTCCTCGACCGGGCCGAACACCTTCACCGTGACCACCCGTAACGCTCATGCGTGGCCCGAGGTCAACCTCGCCGGCCTCGGATGGGTGGCCTTCGAGCCGACCGACGTACGTGATCTGCGGCGGATGCCGCCGCCCGATCCGAACCCTTCCGGCGGCGGCGGGGCGAGCCAGACGCCCCCGTCCCCGGCCGAGCCGGCGCCGCCGGTGATTCAGCCAGAACTCTCCCCCGCCGGTGCGCCCGGTGGTGGGGGCGGCGGCGGTGCGGCTCGGACGACCGCCTGGTTCGGGCTCGCCGTTCTTCTTGGCATTGTGTTGTTCTTGCTACTGATTGTGGGCGAGAAAACGCGACGGCGCCGGCGGCGGCAACGCTTCGGGTCGCCGGCCGCCCGGGTCGGGGGCGCCTGGCGTGAGGTGCGGGACAGGTTGTCCGAATGCGGCCTGCCCAGGTCGCGGACTCTGACCACGCGCGACGTGGTGGAGCGGGCCGGCGAGCTGCGCGCCGTGGGCGAGGCGGGGGAGCGGGTCGGGCAGCTGGTGCCGGTGGTGAACGCGGCGCTGTTCGCCGAGATCGAACCTGGTGAGGCCGACGCCCGGCGCGCCTGGGAACTCACCCGGCTCGCCGCCCGCGAGCTGAACCGGGCGGGCGGGCTGCCGCGGCGGGTGCGGGCGCTCTTCGATCCCAGGCCGCTGCTTCCCGGCGGTGGCTGATGGTTGTTTGTCCGACATATTCCGAGGTCCAGATTTTCTGATGGTCAGATGTTCTGACAGGTTGACGTGAGGTGACGGGGATGCGACCGCAACGGCTGATGCGTCCGGCGTGGGGTGCGCGTTGGGTGCCGGCGGCGCTGGCCGGTGTCGTCATCCTGGGTGCGTTGGTGGCTGCCGGCTGGTCGGGGAACGCTCCGGCGCGGTCGGTGGCGTTGGCTGACGGGTCGGCGTGGCTGGTGTCGTCGAACGGTCAGGCCGCGCTGGTGGACGGGTCGTCCGCGCAGGTAGTGGCCCAGGTGAAGGTCGGTGCGGGTGGTGTGGATCTGGCCGCGGCGCAGTCCGGCGCGGACGCGTACGTGTCGAACGCGTCGGACGGGAGCGTGCGGCGGGTCGACGGGGCCACGTTCGCCGTGTCCACCGCTGTCCGTTTTGCTAATGCGGGGCAGGCGGTGGCGGTGTACCCGGGGCGGCAGGCGGTGTATGCGGTGACTGAGCAGTCGGGTCTGGTGACGACGGCTGATCCTGTCACGTTGGCGGTACGGGGGCAGCAGTCGCTGGCCGCGCGGGTACTGCCCGGGGCGGCGCAGGTGGATGCCGCGGGGCGGCTGTGGCTGGTGGATGGCAACACCGGTGATCTGATCTGGCTTGACGGCGGCGGGCGGCACACCCGGCGGGGCGCTGTCGACCCGGCGCGGACGATGCTGGTGCGGTCGGGTGATCAGGTTGTGCTTGTGGATGTTGTCGGGCGGACGGCGCGCCCGTTGCGCGGTGACGGTGGCACCGATGCCGGCGCGTGCGTGGACACGCAGGCCGGCGACAGTACGGTCACGGTGGCCGGGTCGACCTCAGGCGGGCGAGTGTATGCGGCGAGTGGCCGTCGTGGGGTGCTGTTGGTGTCGGATCTGTCGCATGGGTCCTGTGACACGGCGGTGGATCTGCGTGCCGCCGGTCATGAGCTGGGAGCGCCGCGGGAGGCGGCCGGCCGGGTGTTCATCCCGGATTTCACCGCGGGCCAGGTGATCGTGGTGGATGTCGCGGCGCGGCACTTGGTCGCGAATCCTCAGGTGCTCTCGGCGGGGACGCGGTTCGAGCTGGTGTCGCAGGGCTCGTTCGTGTTCTACAACGATCCGCGCAGTGCCCAGGCCGGGGTTGTGCGCCTCGACGGTTCGTTTCACAAGACTGAGAAGTACAGCTCCAAGGATCCTGGCAACGGGGTGGTTCAGGGGCCGGGCCCGGGGAATTCGGCAAATTCATCTACTCAGACACAAGCCACCATACATGCGACGACTCAATCGACCGGTCAGGCACAGCCCAAGGGGGACGTGCGGATCCAGGTGTCATCGACCCAGGTCATGGTCAACCAGCCGGTGATACTGCGGGTCGTCGCGGCTGACGGCGCCATCGTCGCCGCCGTCCAGTGGGTGTTCGGGGATGACGCGATGGGGGCGGGCATCCAGGTCAGTCATTCCTGGTCGAAGCCTGGTGCCTACACTGTGCGGGCGCAGGCCCGGCTCGCCGACGGCCGTCAGGTCACCCCCACCGTCACGATCACCGTGGCCGGTGCCGATGCCAACAACAGGGATGTCAACCACGGTGACCTCGGCGGTGATGCGGGCGGTGACGGAAACACGAACACCGGACGCACGAACACCGGAAACGAGACGCTGGCCGCGCGGCTGACCGTGACTCCGTCGAGTGGCCCCGCGCCCTTGGACGTGACGGCCGATGCGTCCCGGTCGACCAAGGGGACGTCGGAGATCGCGACCTACACTTTCGATTTCGGTGACCGGACCGGACAGGTCGGCCCCCAGCCTGGCGCCACGGCCACCCACCGTTTCACCCAAGCCGGGTCCTATACCGTCACACTGACGGTGACCGACAGCGGTGGCGCGACAGCTGCCCGAAGTGCCTCCGTCGTCGTCGGCGCGGTCGAAACCGGGCCGACCGCCAGGCTCTCGGTCACCCGTGTCGCGGGGAGCGGGCCGTTGGACGCCATAGCGGATGCTTCAGGCTCGACGGCCGGCTCGGCCCGTATCGAGAGCTACGAGTTCTCTTTCGGTGACGGGGCTCAGTCCGGGAAGCAGACGGCTCCGACGGCGGCCCATCTCTATTCCACCCCGGGCACATATAACCCGAGCGTCACGGTGACCGACGCGTCCGGCCGGAAGGACACGTTCACCACCCAGTACATCGCGCAGCAGCTCACGCTCGCGGTGACGGTGACCGGGAACGGGGCCGGCAAGGTGACCGGCCCCGACGAGCTGTTCTGCCCGGACGTGTGCCAGGCGCATCTGAACCCCGGGACTCAGGCGACCCTGTCGGCCGCGGCCGTATCGGGCTCGACGTTCGGCGGATGGTCGGGTGACTGTACCGGGACCGCGACGACGTGCACCGTCACCATGGATAAGGCGCGCAACGTCACCGCCCGCTTCGACACGACCGGGCCGAGTACCTACGGGCTCTCCGTGAACATAAACGGCGGCGCCAGTGATGTCTATCTTAACGGTTCGCTTCTGTGTGAGACCGCCTCATTGACGTACACGAGCGCGAGTTGCGCAACTCGCGTGAATACGGGGGAGCAGGTAACGCTGACGGCCAGGCCCGGAGCTGGGTGGAATTTCAGCGGATGGTCCGGCGACTGTAGCGGGACTGGTACCTGTACTTTCATCATGAATAATGATCATAGTGTAACGGCGACCTTCGCTCAGCAGGACCAGCCGCCGACGGCGAAGCTTACCTGGAGCTACTACAGGAATAACCCGGCGGGCAACGGCTATACCCCGGTCGAGGCCCTCCTTGACGCGTCTGGATCAGCGGACAACGACGCGACGCCGATCCGGGACTACACGTTTGATTTCGGTGATGGCAGCCCTCGGGTGACACAGACTAATCCGACTGTGCCCCACACCTATAATTGGAGTGGCACTGCCAAGAGCAAGACGTATTACGCAACGGTGTACGTCACTGATACCGCTGGGAAGACCAGTTCGGCGCAGACATCCATTACGGTGATCTGCTGTTGACCTCTCCTTTGGATAAGGGAATATGGTGACGACGATGGGGCGATTGGGACGTCATGGGCGGGTGTGGGCTGCCCGTTGGATGGTGGCTGTCTCGGCTGGCGTTGTCATCGTGGGTGCGTTGGTGGCTGCCGGCTGGTCGGGGAAGGCGTCGGCGCGGTCGGTGGCGTTGGCTGACGGGTCGGCGTGGCTGGTGTCGTCAAACGGTCAGGCCGCGCTGGTGGACGGGTCGTCCGCGCAGGTGGTGACTCAGGTGACGGTTCCCTCCGCCGGTGCGGGGGCGCTGGCCGCCACGCAGTCAGGGTCGGACGCCTACGTGTCAAGCACGGCTGACGGCAGTGTGCGGCGGGTCGACGGTGCCACGTTCGCCGTGTCGGCCGGGGTCCGGTTCGGCAATCCGGGCGAGCCGTTCGCCGTCTATGCCGGGCGGCAGGCGGTGTTCGCGGTCGGGGAGCGGACCGGGTCGGTGAGCACGGCCGATCCGCGGACGCTGCGGAAGCTACGGGACGATCAGTCGCTGGCGGCGCGGATCCCCGCGGGTGGTGCGTTGGTTGACGGGGCGGGCCGGCTGTGGGTGGTCGACGGCGACACCGGGAAGATAGTCCGGCTGGACGCCGCCGGCCGCCACGATGTGCCGGGGACGGTTGATCCGGCCCGCTCTGCCCTGGTGCCGGTCGGTAACCGGGTGGCGGTCGTTGACGTTGGCGCGCGGACGGTTCGGACACTGGGCGATGACGGCCTTTCCGCTCCGGTGGCGTGTGTGGATGTGCGGGCGGGAGACACCACGGTCCGGGTGGCCGGGTCGGCCACGGGAGACCAGGTGTACGCGGTGTCCGGGCAGCGGGGCGTGCTGCTCGTGTCGAACCTGTCGCGGAAATCCTGCGAGAACACCGTCATCGACCTGAAAATGGCGGGTAATGAGCTGGGGGTGCCGCGGGAGGCGGCCGGGAAGGTGTTCGTCCCGAATCTGACCACGGGTCAGGTGAGTGTGGTCGATATCGCCAGCCGGAGTGTGGTCACGAAGAAAGTGCTGGATCCACCGGCGCGGTTCGAACTGGTGCCGCAGGGCTCGTTCGTGTTCTACAACGATCCGGCGACCGCCAGGGCGGGGGTCATCCGGCTGGACGGTTCCGTTCGGGAGATCCGCAAGTACGATCCGAAGAATCCGGGCGCGGGTGTCGTCCCCGGTTCCGGATCGGGGAATCCGCCGCAATCCCCGCCAACCCGACCACCGGTCACGTCACCGTCGGCAACCCCGCAGCCGGCTCAGACGGTATCGACAAAGGGAGATGTCAGAATTCAGCTGTCGGCAACCGAGGTCACCGTCAGCCAGCCGGTGGCGTTGCGGGTGGTCGCCACGAATGGCGCAATCGTCGCCTCCGTGGCATGGGCGTTCGGCGATGAGGCGCCTGTCTCCGGCGTCCAGGTCAGCCATTCCTGGCCGAAGCCCGGTGTCTATACGGTGCAGGCGCAGACCCGGCTCACCGACGGCCGCCAGGCCACCCCCACCGCTACGATCACCGTGCTCCCCGATTCGCAGCCGGTGATCCCACCGACGCCACATCCCACGGACAGTCCCGACCACCCGACCACCACCCCGACGCCCACGCCAAGTCCGACCACCACGTCCACACCAAGTCCGACTTCTACACCAACCCCCACTCCTATTCCATCGCAGACTCCCGCGCCTGGAAAGCCGGTCGTCTCTGTGGTGCTGGTCGGCAACGGCCCGAAGACAACCGCAACCGTAACCGCGGCTACCAACGGCGGTCCTACCACCACGGTGGCGCTCGCCGTGACACCGCTGGCCGCGGGGGAGACCGTTACCTCTACTGGGCCAACCACCTACGCTATGAGCCTTGCCACCTGCGGCCCGCGCACCTACACCGCGACCGCCACCGGCCCCGGTGGCCAAACCACTACCACCACGACCTACGGCAAATGCCCACCCCCTGGTGCTATCGCCTTTTCCGACATTAATGGGGAGCGTGGTGTAGTGTGGCAAAGTACTAATTCCGATGGTACTAGGGTTATCAAAACTTATTGGGAATCACCCATTTCTGCACAGGGCGAAACTGTGGAAGATTACCTCGTGAGTTACTATGATCCTTATGGTAAGCTAGTTGGACGTCATTTCACGACGCAGACCGTTGACACTTTTGATGCATTTCCTCCGCCATCATGTAACAACGGAGTCAAAGTTTCGACTGTGACAGTGGTAGCTCGCAACTCAAGCGGCTCTGGGCCGTCGACTGAGGGCGCGTTGGATGACGAGTGCCAATAGCTGTCGAGGCTGGCGTCACGCTGGTCGGCATGTGTGCAGGAGCAGTACGGTTACTAAGTGGTTGGCGCTGGAAGTCCTTCGGGGGCGGTCAAGCGGCCTTGGCGAGGGATGATGTGCTGGCCGCGTCCGCTTGCGGGATCCGGGCGAGTTGCCGTTCGAGATCAGCGGCGGTGTACTTCCACGTGAACGGCGTGGCAGTGATGTTGTAGCGGGCGACGAACGCCATCAGGGTGTTCCCGAGCACGTCGAGGTCGGCGAAGTCGCAGGGCGAGACAACCTTCCGTTGGACGAACGAGAAAAAATCTCCGCCTGGTTCAGCCAGGAGGCGTGCTTCGGCCTGTGGATCAGGGTGCAGGCTGGGTGGGCGTTGGTGAGCCGGCCTACCTCACTCAGTTGGCAGGGCTTTCTAGTTGGCAGGGCTTTCAGCCGGTGGACGACGGCGTCGGCTGCCTGGCGGAGCTCCCCGCGGAGGGCTGGGCGGGAGAAGGGTGCCCACCGCTGGTCGCCGGGCCTGGCATCGTCGTGGCCTTCGGTGCCGACGCGCACGTACCCGGTGAGCATTCCTGAAGGACATACGGTGTGCCCTGCGGGGACTGCCCCGGTGGCCAGGCGATGTTCGTCGCCGACGACAAGATCGTCCCCGCCGGTGGTAGCGGTTTCATGGACGGAGGCGGGAGAGGCGGAATCTGGTGCACTGACGACCGGTTCGTCGTCCCCGCACCCACGACGGTCCGCCGGCCGTCGCTGCCGGTGCCCGCCGAACCGCTGTCGGGCACACCTGGCGCCGGATCCGCGGAACTCGCCTCGGGCGGCGGTGTCCCCGTGGCCGCCGGGACCGGCGGAACCGTCGCATCACCGACCGGCGGTGCCGTCGTCACCGGCGCGGAAGCTATCGGTGTCCGCACGGGCCCGCGGGCGGTCTTCGGGTGCGGCGAACAGCCCGCGAGCAGAACCAGCGTGCCCACAGCCGCCAACCCGACGCCGACAGCAGATCGCGCTCCGGATACAGGAGAGCGCAACTTTTCCCCTGGCCTGGGACGAGTCATGTGAATCAGCATATTGAATGTAAAGTCCGGTGGTGCATACGGCCGGCGTATGCACCACCGGGTGGCCGGTGGGCCGGGTAGGCCCCTGGCAGGCGGGATCCCCACAGGACGATCCCGCCCCGGTCGGTGGCGGGGCCTGAAACAACTGTGATCGTTACGTGGTTCTGGAGCTGACTGACATGTCCGGGGGCAGGGGCGGTTCCGCGGGTAGGCGCGGTTCTGAAGGCGGCGGCGGTTCTGAGAACGGGGGGCCTGAGGAGGCTCCGGACGACGATCCGTTCGCTGGGCTGGTCCTCGACGCTGACTTCATTGCCGGGGCGAGGACCTATGAGGCGCCCGCCCGGACCCGTGCGGCGCTCGCCCGTTTCGGGGCCAAGACCGATCTGGGGCGGTCGTGGTCACCGCATCCGCGGTCCGGGTTCCGCCGTGCGGCGTCGTCCCGGCGCCGGAGGTTCGTCGCGGCCCTAACCGGGCTCGTCCTCCTGCTTACGGCTGGCTATGCCGTCGTCCGGTCGGGGAGCTGGCCGTCGGCCCACTCCAGCGCCGCCCGGACGGGGCGAACGCCGACGCCGACGGCGAGCCCGAGCCCCGACGTGGTCGAGCTCAACAGACAATCATACGCCCGCGGGCGTTGCTACACATGGAAGCAGGATGCCGACCACGCCACCGCGGACGAAGTGCCCTGCTCGTCGCCACACCTGTTCGAGGCGGTCAAAGAGACGAACATCGCCCCCGACTATCCGTCCGGTAACGCATACCCGACCGAGACACAGTGGCACGATATGACAGATCGCTACTGTGGACCGATCACCCGCGGTTTCCTCGGTTACCCGCTCGACCCGTACGGCCGATTCACCAACGGGGGCATCCGTCCTGTCCGATACAGCTGGGACATGGGCGATCGGTACCTGGTGTGCGGGCTGATCGCCGCTGGTAACGATTCCGCCCCGAACCGGTTTGTCGCCTTCAGCGGTGTGGTCGAGGGTACGGACCAGGCATGGGTCTATCCGGCCGGAACATGCCTGCAACTGACGGCGACCGAGACCAAGGGCCAGGTTCCGTGCGCCGTGCCGCACCAGGCGGAAGTCACCGGAGCGACCACCCTGCCGGGCGCCGCGAACAGTGAGCCCCCGTCCGAGGCTGCCTTTGATGAGCTGGTCGGCTCACGCTGCGAAGTGGCGGCCAGACGGTACCTGGGACGGCCGTTCCAGGAGACCTCGACCATGCGGATCGGCTGGCTGTACCTTGCCGCCGAAAGCTGGCGTGCTGGCACCCGCACCGTGACCTGCACTGTCAGCTTCTTCGACGCGTCGGGCCAGCCCGCCGCGATCACCGGCGCACTGTCGCATGCCGGCGGGGCCGTCACGGCCTCGCTGCGGTCGCCGTCACCCCGGCCCGAATCCACACGACAGGGTCCCGAGGCCCCGGTATGAGCACGAGGCCGGCACGTACGGCCGTCGCCCTCTGCCGCGGGTTCGGCGACACTCACGATCAGCTATACGACGTGGGAGTAGCCTGATCTGGACCCGTACTGCTGGCATGTGACTGATTTCCTAGAGCCGCGACCAACGGGGAGGGTCGGATGTGGGATGCGTCGATACGGTCACAGAGCCCGCCGGGACGCCGTGAGCAGGCCCCTCCGGTCGTCGCACGCCGCTCCTACGAGAGAGTGTCGCGTTTCCGGCCTCCTCACGATGATAGGACCGGAGCCTGGCATCGTGGGTGCGATACTGCGCGTATGAGGCGACAGCTGATGGCAGGCCGGCTCGCCGAGCGACAGCCGCCATGCGCACCGCCTGCGCCGGAACCGATGTTCCGCTCCTTTGCGCAGCTTCAGCGGATGGCGGGTAATCAGGCTGTTTCGGCACTGGTCATTCAGCGCCAGCAGGCGCGGCGACGCCGTTTGCAGGTGCCACCCACAGCCCTGGTGTCGATCGTCGTTCGTGATCGCGGCATCGATGCGGGCGGTGCCACCTACGCTGACGATCTCGAAGCAGCCAAACGAATCCTCATGGGAATGCGCAACGCCGCTGAGTGGACGCTGGTGCTGGCGATCCACGGTTCCCAGGATCGACTCGGAGCACAGGCACCACCTGACTGGCAGCGTAACGCCCGCTTCTATGACGCGGCGGCCGTCAACGCGCTGTTCGGGGGCGATCCGGCGTTCGTGCGATGGCGCGATCAGCATGGACCGGCTCGTCTGGTGATGCTGTCATGTCAGGTGAGCGCCCGTTTCGAACGTACGTTGATTGCGAACCTGACCCGTCCGGCCGGCACTGGCCAGACCAGGCAGTCCCCGCAGGGGCTTGGTGAAGGTTGCCGTCCGATGATCACCATCGAGCAGCTAGTATACGACAATCCCCGACTCGGCTTCGGCAACGCAACGATCGTCACCCGTGCTCAGTGGAACCGGATTCCGGCAGACGACCGGGTCGGTCTGGAGCAGCAGTTGCAGGACTTCAACAACGAGTTCGGCTACTTCGGTGGGCCGCCGGTACCCGCCTCGGAGGTGCTACATTACTACTTCGATCTTCCGCCACGGGGAGGTTGGGCCAAGGTCGAAGTGGGTGTCGGTCCGCACGGCTCGGAAACGCCCACCGGCATACCGTTTTGGAACCGGTCGTCGGGTCCGCGCAGAGCAGAGTTCAATCGCCTGTGCGACCGTGGGATTGGTCATCTGCCTAGCCGATGACCTCGTTGCGGGTGCGAGCATCCCGTTCGATCAGGTGAGATGAACGATTGCGGTTACCGGATCTCGACGTGAGGAGGGGATCGGTGATGGTGGCTGAGTGGGAACATCGCACGCCTGCGTTTCGGCCGATAGCGCGTGTTCCGCGCACCCGACCGGGGCGCGCGGAATCGGGCGCCGGCTACCGGGCTTCCCATTCCGCCGGGCTTCTCGGTCTTCAATCAGCAGCCGGCAACACTGCCGTGTCCCACCTGCTGAACCCCTCCACACCGGGCCGGGTAACGGCAGGTCCCGCCGTCCAGCGGTGCGGATGCGCTATGTCGGCCGGGTGCTCGTGCGACGAGGGCACCGGCGTCGCGCGGGTCGATCGGTCCGTCGTGCTCCAGCGCCAGGCACTTGCCCCTCTGCTCGGTGCGCCGTGCACGCCCTATTCGTCCGTGAGGGAGGCTACAGCCGCTCATACTGCCGTCGCCGCCAGCTATCTGTCGTACGCCATGTCGATGTTCGGGCCGGAGACGGCCGGCATCTGGATGGATTACCTATCCCGTGCACTTCCGCTGCCGCGTCCGGCTCGCAGGTTTGCCACGCCCGGTGGCGAGATAGTTGAAGGCTTCCGGTCTCACCCGAAGTCTGTGAATGCCGAGGCCGGGCTGCTCGACGTGGCTGCGGCGGCACTGCGCTCCTCGCCCCGGCGGTTGCCGCCCAACACACCGGTGACAATTCCACTGTCCGACCTGGTGGCGCCGGGGACTGTCTGGACGCTGCTCAACCGGGGCGGCTCGCTCGAGATGAGTTTCGATGCCCCGGCCACGACGATCGCGGGCAACATCGCCGGGGGCGTCGGCTCCGGCGTCGATCCGGACACCCGTAACGCCTGGGGCGAGGTCGTTGTCACCAACCAGGTAGATCCGACCGGCGCCACTCTGAACGTCGTGATCAGTCCACGTCTGATCTTTGCGGTACACGACACGGTCGACTTCTGCCCGGGAGCTCTCGGCGGCGCCGCCGCACAGATCGAAACGATTCCGATGTCCAGGTTGGAGGCCACCGGAGCCATATTCGGCGCACCCTTTGCCGGGGATGTCCCCTTCGATGTCATCTATGACGGCCCTGGCCGGTCCCAAAGCTACGGAACATCGATACCGACGACCCCCGCACCTCCCGCACCGACTCCCACCGAGATCCCGCGACGTCCGAAAAGAACGGGCCCGGCCCATACAATCGGAACGTTCCTGCGGATACGTTCCGGCCCTGGTACCAATCATCCGATAGTCGGCCGGTTGCCTCAGCGGGGAACACGCATCACCGTTGTTGATCAGGAGTCGGGTACCGAAGTACGCGGCAATTCCGCGTGGGACCGGATCGACCGCGGCTGGGTATCGGACTTCTACGTCGAGTTCGACTGAGCTGTCGTCCGCACGACGGGGACCACCAAGCGATCTACCGCAAGAGCCAGAAATCGCCGGATCGGCGGCGATCATTGATGTGCCTGTGTCGCGATCGACGATCAGTTGTCACGGCCTGTTGTGGTACGCAAACCTCTGTAGGTGCGGCGGCGTGGCGGGTGGGCTGCGAGCCAATTTTCGTTGAGCCGGCCTGGCCGATTGGTTGAGCTATGAGGCGGGAAGGTGCGTCGTAACCCAGGCGCGGAGTCGTTGCATGATCATAGGATGGGCTTCGAGTGTCTCGATGCGGTCGCAGAGAATATCCGGATCGACGAGTCGCTCGCGAACCAGGGCATCGGCGAATGCGAAGTCCTTCGCGCGTCCGGCCACCAGCTTGGACACCACACAGTCGTGTGGGTCCAGGCAGTGTCCTCGTCCGGGTGCCGTATTCGGTGTCTCCACGACAATTACGCGTTCACGCCATCCTTCGGGTAGGACGGCCGTCGAGACGCTGACACCCTGGGCGTAGTAGCCGAATGTTTCATGAAAGGGTGAAAGTTCCCCGATCGCGCCGTCGACCAGATCCGCCTTCGCCTCGTCGACATCGTCGAAGAAGGCGATGTCGACCTCGATCGATGCTGTCGCTTCTTCTGGCAGTCGGTCTTCGGGAATAGCCCCGAGAAGCGACTGACTGCCGATAACGAGAATTTCTTGATCAGCGGCGATGCGTGACGCAGCCCGGAGCACGTGCTCGAGGTGTTCGCGTCTCACGCGGCGTGCTCGCGGTGCCAGCAGGAACGGAAGGCGGTCAGGGCCGCCTGTCGCTCCTGCTCGGACAGCACACCCGCGAACGGTGAGTTCTGCCGAAGCTCAACAGCCCGTGGTGACCGCGACACCAGCACGTCGAAGACGGCCTCGGCCCCTGCGTCCAGCGCTGTCTGCCACTGGCTGAGCCAGCGTGCCGCCATGCCGGTCGGATGCACCCGCTGTAGTTTCTCCAGGTTCGCTCGTGCCTTGTTCAAGGTCCCGTCGGGGTCGAGCGCCAAGCGGCCCGCCACCGCGCGGTGCAACCACAACCCACGCGCCTGGTCACGGGTCAGCGTGCCGCCGCCAAAGGCCTCGACGTTCGCACGGCGAAGCCGCCGATGGCTGCCCACCGTCTCGAATGGCAGCATCCCACGTCGACATAGATCAACCACGTGTTGACGGGACGTACCCAGTAGCATCGCGGCCTGCCCAGTGGTCAGCCACGCCTGTCCGGCCATCACCATGCTCACGCGCGCCATGATCTCTTATATCCCCAAAAAACACAAACCGATCTTTGTTCCCACCGTACTGCCCGCTGGTGGCCACGTCTTCGCAGGTGAGGTTCGGCGTAGTTCGGCGCAGGTGGTGACGGCGCGGTAGCTGGCGTCTTGGGCTCGGCTCACGCCGGGTGGGGTGCGACCGGCCGGGTGGGTCAGGCGCGCAGAAGGGTGACCGCATGGCCGGATGGGGTGGTGGCCTGGTGGAAGGTCGTGCGGTCGGTGATGGCCGTGGCGTCGGGTCGGCGGTCGAACACCACGAGGACGCCGGTGTCGAGGCCCAGTCGGTTCAGGTAGCCGTCGAGCTGCGTGAGGCCCCTGGTGAGTGGGTCGGGCTCGCCCTTACGCCATACCTTGAGTTCGATCGCTTCCCGCTGCCAGCGGCGCTTACCGTCTGAGGACCGGTAGGGCCAGCGGACGAGTAGGTCGATGCGTCCCCGTCCGATCCCATACTCCCGCTCAACGTGCCCGCCGCCGTTGACGACGCGCTGCAGGTAACCCATGAGCACCAGTTGTGGGGCGACCTCGTGGTAGACCATCCCTGCGGTGAGTACCTCGCCGTGTTCGCGCCAGAACTCGGCGAACTCGCGCAGCAGCATGCCGATGTCGAACCGCCCGTCCGGGAGCACGAAGTTGCGTGGGTCGGCGACGACGTTCGCCTCCACGTTGGCCCCGAGCACCCGGGCGATGACCTCGTGGTAGATCGGATTGGCGATGCGCAGGGGGTGGGTCGACGCGACCAGACCGAGGTCGCGTACGTACTGCAGGTCGTCGTCGTACGGGTCGAGCTGCGCGAGTGTGCCGGCCATTATCGGCTCGACGACCCGGCGTACCCGTGGCTCGACGAGCCGGGCGGCCAGCGAGTCGAGGTGGGTGGCGCGTTCGAGGATGAGCCGCTCCTTGGCCGTTTCCACGTGATCCAGAGTGATTCGTTCCGTGGCGGGAATCGCGAGTTCCTCGACGATCTCCCGGGCGAGCGCGTTGACCAACCACGGCTGCCCGGCGGTCAGCTCGATCGCCCGGTCCACCGCCTCCGGTGCGAACTGCTGACCAGTCTCGGTGGTGTGCTGCCCATAGAGCTCGCGCACCTCCTCGGGCGAGAAGTCCCCGACCCGCAGGGACTTGACCTTGATATTGAAGGGACTTGCTGTACCCAGCCGGTTTGGGTCGCCACCGGAGGCGACTTTGTAGTCCCGTACATCCCGCAGCCCGCACAGCGCCACCGACGCCGGGAACCCGTCCGGGCGCTCGTTGTAACCGGCCCGGAGCTGGCGCAAAACGCTGATCAGGCTCTGGCCGCGCAGGGCGTCGATCTCGTCGAAGAACAACACCAGCGGCCGTGGGCAGCTACGTGCCCACGCCGCGAGCGCTGTCGTCAGCAGGTCGGCATCTGGTGCATCCGGCCATTGCGGCGGCCGAAGCTCGGGCGTCAAAGCAGCCTTGGCTCGCCGGCTTACCTCGTGAAGGAGGCCACGCTGCGCGGCGCCGTAGTCGTCGCCGGCGGCCTCGCCGAGCTCACAGGAGAAGTGCAGCGCCGCGTAGTCGCCCATGGCGGTCAGCTCCTCCGCCAGCGCCCGCAATGCGGTCGTCTTCCCGGTCTGGCGGGGCGCGTGGACCACGAAATAACCCAGTTGCTCCACCAGGCCGGGTGCCTCCGGCAGCCGCAGCGATGCCGGGATCATGTAGTGGAACGCGGGCAGGCACGGCCCCGCTGTGTTGAACCAACGTCCCATGGATCAGTACCTTCCGGCGGCACGCGGCAACGGTTGTCACCTGACAGCCTACGGGGCGTGGTGTTTCCGTCCGGATGTCGGAATGACTGGCAGGCGGCCGATCTTGCAATGGCGCGGATCCTGGTGGGGCAGGCGTCCAGGGCAGACATCCGGGTCAGGCGTTTACCGTGCTTTCAGCAGCACGTTCCACAGAGTCAGGCCTGGGCCGAAGGCCATCGCCACCACGGGGTCGCCGGGGCGTAGCTGCCCCTTGCGCCGGATCAGCTGGAGAACCAGCGGAACTGTCGCCGACGAGCAGTTGCCGCGGATGTCAAGGATCTCGTGGGTTGCGGCGGTCTGGTCGGCGCGTAACCCGAGTTTCTCCGCGACCACACTCACGATGCGTGGCCCACCGGGGTGTATCGCCCATCCCGCGATGTCCTCGACGCCGAGTCCGTGCCGGCCGAGCAGTTCCTCGGTCGTCTTCTCGACGTGCAGCGCCAGCCTGTCGGGCACCTTTGCCGACAGGCTCATCCGGAAGCCGTGGTCGGTGACCGTCCAGGTCATCAGCGACGCCGACGAGGGGTCGGTGACAGCCTCGGTGTCGATGACCTCCAGCCCACCGGAGACATCCGGTTCCAGCACCAGGGCGCAGGCGGCGTCCCCGAACAGCGCGTGCGCGACGATCTGCTCGACATCGTTCTCCGCCCCGGGCGCGAACGGCTGTACGTGCAGCGACGGCAGCTCGATGCACAGGACCACCGCGGGCCGTCCCCGCGTACGCACGTAGTCGGTGGCGGTCGACAGCGCGGGCAGCGCCGCGTAACAGCCCATGTGGCCGATGAGGAGCCGCTGGGTGCTGGCTGGCATTCCGAGCTCGGTGGCCAACGTGATGTCGAGCCCTGGGGTCGCGTAGCCGGTGCAGGAGACCACGACGAACAGGCCGACGTCAGCGGGATGCAGGCCGGCGTCGGTGAGCGCGCCGACGACCGCCTCCCGGCCCAGCGGATGTGCCGCGGTGACGTACCGGCGCATCCGGGCACCGGTGGTCCACGCGCTGACATCCTCCGTCCGGGGATCGACCGCGCCATGGCGGGTGCTCACGCCGCAGCCGAGGAAAATCCTTCGCGCGGTCCGGTTTCCGTTGTAACGACGAGTGAACACATCGTCCCACAACGCTTGTTGGTCCATTGCCGGCGGGAACGCCATGCCCTGCCCGGTGAGTACCGCCGTGTGCATCCGGTTGGTGCCCGTGGCTTCCGGCGCGGCCTGCTGCCGCTGCCGTGGTGGCCGGGCCGTTCGCGGCAGGGACGCCGGCGGTTTCGGCCCGACGATGGCACTCGCGTTTGTTTGTGCTTGGCTGGACATCCGGCGTTACCCCTCCATACACCGAGAACAAAGTAGAGGTCGTCCGTCGACGGCGTGCGGAACCCGGACGCCTGGGCTGGCGAAAGTGGCTTCGGACTGGTGTGACGGACCAGTCCGGACACCGCCTTTGCCAGCCGATGTCGATCAACGCTCTCTGCGTGTCCGCCTTATAATGCGCATGGTGAGCCGGCGACGTTGACTCGATGACGATTTCGTCATGTCTGTTATAAGTCACCGTATGCCGCCGACATTATGCGTACCGGGGCTTGACATGCGAACCATACTGGGTTCGGGCTGGTCGCTGGTTTCCGGATCGACGTGTTCGGATGTGCTCCGATGTGTCCAGGCGCGTTCAGACCAGGTTGGGCCCGGCTGCCACCAGCAACGCCACATCGATGAGCGCGACCGCGAGGACGACCCGAAAAGCTCCGCGGCCGATCGGCCGCGAATCATTCTGGTCGGATTCTCCCGATTTCCCGAATTCGCCGGCTGTTCCCGGAAGATCTGGCTGGTCCCGTTCGGTGGATACGCCCGCGGTCACCGGCCCGGGACGCCGTACCGGCACGCTCACCAGGACCGCGGTGACGGCGGCCCCGGTCACGGCGAGCCCCGCGATCGCCGCCGGACCGACCGATGACCCCGGGCCGAAAGCGATTACCACGGACGCGGCGGCGAGCAGCGCCACGGCCAGCCACAACGACCAGCGCGCCCCGACCCGGTGCGGCACGCCGCGCATACCGGCGCGCAGGTCCTCGGCGAGGTCGGGCAGAACGTTGGCAAAGTGCCCCCCGCAGCCCAGCAGGGCACCGGCGAGCAGCAGCCACCAGGCGGGCCGCGGATGGCCCGGCAGCCCGAGGACGATGAAGGCGGGCAGGAGCGCATAGGCGACGGCGAACGGGATCAGCGACGCCGCCGTGCCCTTCACCCCCATGTTGTACAGCCAGGCCAGGGCGACCGCGATCAGGTGCGCGGTGGCCGCCCGCCACCCGGACAGCAGGGACAGCGGTACGCACGCCAGCAGACTGACCAGCGCGGCAACGCCCACCGTCCGGGCTGGCAGGGCGCCGAGCGCCACCGGCTTGTCCTCCCGTCCGCTGGACGAGTCTTGGGCACGGTCGAAGTAGTCGTTACTCCATCCGATCGACAGCTGGCCGGTGCCCACGGCGAGGGCCACCGCGACGACACCTGCCACCGACCGCCCGGAGGAGGCCGCGAGGGCGGCGGCGATCAGCGTGACCGCGGCGGAGGGCTCTGGATGGCATGTGCGCGCGAGGCCGCGGACGGTTGGGTAGCCCATGGATCACGAAGTCTTTCTTCCGCTGGTCAGCTTGCCCCGGCGCGTGCCCGCCTTGGGATCGAGACGCCGTAGTAACAGCGCGCAGGCGGCCACGGCCAGACAGCCGACAGCGAAGCCCGCCACGATGTCCGTGAGGTAGATGTGCGCGGCATGCACCCACAGCGGATCGACCGGGCCGCGGGAGAAGGGCACGTTGCCGAGTTTCACCACATCATTGAGGTCCGCCGAGGACGCGATCGCCGCGTAGCCCCAGCGGGCCGGCATGAGATAGCCGATCTGTTGCAGGCCCAGTTTGCCTTCCAGCGGGACGAGCCCGCCGCTGAAGACGACCTGTGACATGGTGGTCATCACCAGCAGCGGCATGGTCTTGTCCGCGTTGTCGACCCAGGCGGAAATCGCCAGGCCGAGCATTGCGGACGATATCGAGATCATGGCCACCGCCAGGATGACCTCCAGCATGGGGGAACTGAGCACGACCGCCTGGCGCGGCGTGCGGTTGGTCATTCCTATGATGGCGAAAACAATGCTCTGCAGGGCGGTTATGATGACGAGAACAACGATCTTCGACCCGAGGTATGCGGTGATCGACAGGCCGATGGCACGTTCCCGCCGGTAGATTGCCTTCTCCTTGACGATCTCCCGGATTGAGTTTGCCATTCCCATGAAACAGGCGCAGAGCACGACCACGATGAGCAGCATCTGCGCATCGACGTTCGGTATGCCGTTGGGTAACGGGTCCAGGCGGTGTGGTGCCGGTCCGACCCGGGGCAGTATGCCCAGCAGGAACGGAAATGCCGCGATCAGCCAGAGATAGGACCGGTCCGAGGCGATGACGCTCAGCTGGCGGCGGCTCAGCGTCGCTATCTGCGAGAAGACGGACTGCTGCCGCGCGCTCGGCAGCGCCGCTGGTGTCGGGCGCGCGGGCGGTGCGGTGACCGACGCCGGGACGAAGTACTCGGAGTGCCGGAACCGGTCCGCCAGCTCGGTTGGTACCGCGCTTTCCAACATCTGGAAGACGTCCGGCCAGGAGTCCTTCTCGAGGAACGTGAGCGCGTTTCCCGGCGGGCCGAAGTAAGCGGTACGCCCGCCCTTGGCGAGGACAAGAATATAGTCGCAGATATCGAGCTGTGCGACACTGTGGGTCACCACCACGATGGTCCGGCCATCGTCGGCCAGCGTCCGCAGGGCGCCCATCACGTTCTGGTCCATGCCGGGATCGAGGCCGGAGGTGGGCTCGTCCAGAAACAGCAGTGTTGGTCTGGTCAGTAGTTCCAGCGCCACACTGGTGCGTTTGCGCTGCCCGCCGGACAGATTCCGCACGGGGACATCCGCGCGCTCCTGGAGGCCCAGCTCGTGGAGAACCTCGTCGACCCGTTCCCGGCGCTCCTCCTTTGTGGTGTCCGGGGGGAAGCGCAGCCGCGCGCCGTATTCCAGCGCCTTGCGGACCGTCAGCGTGGTGTGGAGAAGATCGTCCTGCGGCACATGCCCGATTCGTCGGCGCAGTTCGCCGTATTCAGCGTACATGTCCCGGCCGGCATAGCGGACGGCGCCTTTGTCGGCCGGCCGGAAACCGGTCAGCGCGTTCAGCAGGGTGGACTTGCCCGAGCCACTGGGGCCGATGACGGCCAGCAGCGCCCGGCCGGGCAGCCGGAAGCTCACGTCATGCATGATCTGCATGTCCTTGACGAAGACATTGAGGCCGTCGGCCTCGAAGGTGACGTCCCCGGAGTCGAGGTATTCGACCAGGGTCTCGCCTTCGAGCTGGAAAAGATGATGCCCGACGGCGATGATGTCACGCTGGGCGACCGCCTCGCGGCTGATCTTCCGTCCGTTGAGGAACGTTCCGTTCGCGGAGTCGAGATCGACGACATGTACCCCGCTCTGGCCGACGAAAATCTCGGCGTGGCGCCGGGAGGCCAGCAGGTCCGCCACGACGATGTCGTTGTCGTTGGACCGTCCTATCGACATCGTCCCCCGGCGCAGCGGATAGGTGTTCCGCCGGCCGTGTTCGCGTTCCAGCCGCGCCGCGCCGTCGGGTCCCGTGGCGGTCGTCTGCCGGTCGCGTTCGTACTCGGGGCTGCTGCGCCAGACTGTCGACATCTCCGAGCGCGGATCGAACTTCGGTGGTTCCGTGATGCTCGGTATGTCCGGCGGGAGCAGTACGTCCGGTAGGAGTGGTATGTCCGGCAGGACGGGCAGAACCGCGAGCTCGGGGCCGTCGGGCGCGCCGAGCCGGAGCCGTATCTCTCCCTGCACGGCAACCTGCTTGACCCGTTGTCCATCCACCCAGGTCCCGTAGGAGCTGACGTCCTGTGCGGTCCACTCGGTATCGGTGCGTGTGATCACCACGTGCCGGCGCGAGACCTGGCGATCTATCAACACCAGGTCGGAGCCCTTTCCCCGGCCCACCACAAAAGGCCGGTCGCCTGTTATGATCACTTCCCCGGTGCTGCTGACGATTTTCAGCGGCGTCGACACGCCGTTCCCCTTTCGACCGTGCGTCGCAACCCAGCGCGGGCGTGTCCGCACCGTCCTGGCCAGCTGTTCACCGCATGAAATGATTTTATATTGATCCGGCTGGTATGTTCCAACCTATATAGCTGGTATATACCGCTCGACGAGATTCGAGCGGTATCCAGCATGGCACAGCGGAGCGCGCCGCCCGGTCAGTACGGTGAAGTCCACGGTTGGCCGGGTGTGCGGCCGTCGCCAGGGTCCGCGAGTTCTCTCGCGGTGAGCGCGGTGGGCGCGGTGAGCTCGCGGGCCGGTCCATGTGTCATCCGTTGTCATCCGTTGCCGGCGAGCAGGCCTTCACAGGTGCGGCGAAGGGTCGCGGCGGCGCGGCGCAGCGGGCGGGGGGCGAGCCGGTTCTCGCTCAGTCTGCGGTAGTGGTCGAGCGCGGCACGCAGCGCGGCATGGACATCGGCGGCGGGGGTGTCAGGCGGCAGGCCGAGCCGGGCGGTGACGTCCCCGCCGGCTGCGCCCAGCAGCAGCTCCATCGCCTCCCGTTGGTCGTCGTCCACATCCGCGTCCGCCTCGCCGAGGCGCAGCTCGCCGAGCAGCCTGAGCTCGGCCAGGGCATGGGCACCAGCCTCGATCCGTTCCCGGCGGGTCCGCAGCGCCTCGGCGGAGCGGATGGGATAGGCGTCGAGGACGGCGTCCAGGCGGCGCAGCGCGGTCTGGGCCTTGAGGACGTCGGCCCGGTCGGTGAACTGACGTTCCAGCAGCGCCCGTAGCTCGGGCAGGCCGCTGCGCTGCTGGAGCTCCGCGACCAGCCCGGACGCGTCGGTGACCTGCCCGGTTTCGATCAGGGCGACGGCGATCCTGAGCCCGGCCAGCCCGAGCCCGGCCAGCAGCGCGGACCGGTCGCCGACGGCCGCCGCGATCCGTGGGTGCGCCGCGCGGAAGCGGTCGACCGACAGCAGCAGGGGGACACCGTCCACCGCCGGCTGGCCGGCGACGGACACCAGGGCTGCGAACTCGCGTTCGCCAAGCCAGCTGCCGCACTGGGCGAGCAGGCCCGCGACCGGGACGACCGTCTGTACCAGCGCTCGGACCCGGGGGTCGCGACCCATACCCGCCGTCACCCGGCGGGCCAGGTCAATCGATTCAGCCTGGCCCGGCGCTATCTCATCCGCGCGGGACAGGACACCCACGGCGTGCGCCGGGGCGGTGCCGCGCAGCCCGGTCTGGCGGAACGCCTCGAGGAAGCTCACGTCCGTGGTGTGCAGGTGCCGCATCAGGTAGATCACGGCGTCCGCTCCGCCGCCGTCATCGCCGTCCTGGTCCTCGTCCTTGTCCTGGGCTTCTTCCTCCGTGCCGGTTCCTGGTACGAGAAATGCGTGGCTTCGGCGTGACACCTCCGTCGACAGCGACGCGATACCCGGTGTGTCGATGAGCGTGAGCCGGCGTAGCTGTTCGCTCGGCAGCTCCACCCGCAGCCGTTCGACGTCCTCGGCGGCGTAGGCGCCCAGGTCGACAGGGGCGCCGCCCGGCGCTCGGCACAGTGGGATCTCCACCGGCCCGCCACCGCCACCGCCACCACCGGGATGGATGCTGCCCAAGATGCCCGCACCGCCGTCAGGCCGCGGATCAGCCCAGGCGGCGTGGCGTGGCCCGTAGCTGTACCAGGTCACCACCCGGGTGCACTCACCGGCGTCGGTGGCCGCGATCTGTTCGCCCACCAGCGCGTTGAGCAGGGTGGACTTCCCGGCCTTGACCCGACCGGCGATCGCGACACGCAGCGGGCCGTCCACAGAGCACAGCTCCTGGCGCAGGATGGCCTCGGCCGGGCTGCCCCGATACGCGTCGACGGCATCGGTCAGCAGCGCCCGGATGTCCGAGCGCAGGCTCACCGGTATCGCTCCGCAAGCGTCCGGATGCGGCTGATCTCCGCATCGAGCGCGGCGATCCGGGCCCGGCGTTCGGCGTCAGTCGCCTTGATCGAACGGGCCACCGAGGTGAGGTTGCGCCGGGCCGAGGTCGCCAGCTCGGCGGCCCGGTCCGTGAAGATGTTCACCAGCGCCTGGTCGATGTCCTGTTGCCTGCGCTTCGAGTGTTCGTACTCCAGCGACCAGGATTTCTGGAGGTAGTTCTCCCCCGCGCGGCGCGCCTGCGCCCGCTGGGCCGACAACTGGCTTTCCCGGGACGCGCGGAGCGTGCGGTGCGCGACCACGAGCATGACAGCCCCACCGGCCGGTGCCAGCAACGGGGCCAGCGAGAGCCCCGCGAGCGCCCCGAACGCACTGACGAGGTGGATGGGCATCATGCTGATCGCACCGCTGCGCAGAGCATTGCTCCACAGCGCTCCACGCCCGTAGGTACGGAACTGAGGGTCCAGGCCATCGGGTGCCGGTTGTCCGCAGGCTGGGGGGAGCATGGCGGAGATGTCGGGTACGGCACCGCTGGCTGTCTCATCGACCTGGAAGACAGCGGCAACACGCCTGGCCAGCGCCACCCCTTCAGCCTCCAGCATGTCACGGTGCGCCATGAGCGCACGGTTGTTCTGTTCGCACAGCCCGGCGTAGAGCTCATCCCAGGTCCGCGCGGGATCGTCATTGATCTCGACGGATTTTCTGAACTCGTCCTCAACGGCTCGCAGACGTTGGCTGAGATCGTCCGCGACACGCCGTTGCATGCGGGTGCTTCCTTCGCGCAACGTCCGCTGCCACCGTGCCGTCGCGCTGGTCATCGTCTGGGCATGAGCCTCGGCCGCCCTCAGCTGGCTCAGCAGCGCCCTGGTCGTCGCCGGGTCGTCGAGCGCCGCCCGTTCGGCCAGCGGTTCAGCCATGATCTGGGCCAGGCTGTCTCGCGCCCCTTCGTCCGCGTCACGCCGTGCCCGCTCCCGGCAGTGTTCGACCAGCTCCGAGCGGATGTGGACGGCGAAGGCCGGATAACCCGATTCGGTATCGATCTCGGGCAACGCGGCGCGCAGGCCGTGGTGGCGCAGCGGCGCGGAGAGCGGGAATACCGGCGCGTCGATCCCGGCCCGGCGCAGATGGCCGCGGTCGAGGTCGAGGATGTTTCGCCACTGCGGGTAGAAGTCAATTTTGGTGAGAGCGCAGACGACAACCGGGCAGATCTGTGCCGCCCTGCGCAGGAATTCCAGTTCAGGCGCGGAATACTCCTGGCTGGCGTCCGAGACGAACACGAGCGCGTCGGCGTCGGCGACGGTTTGCAGGGTCACGGCCGCGCGCGCGTCGGCGAGGCCGCCGTTCACTCCTGGGGTGTCGATGAGCGTCAGCCCGGCGGCCAGGATGTCACACGGGACGCCGATCTCCACGCCGCGGATGGCCGTCCGGTCGACGATGTCCTCCGGGGTGCCGAGCATCAGGCGGTGGGCCTCGGCGAGGCTGATCCGCGTTCGGGCCGGTGAGGCGGCACCATCCGGCTCGGTGATCGCGGTTGCTGTGGAGCTGGTCGCATGCCGGATCAGCGTAGGCACGACGGTCGTCTCGACGGGGTCAGCCGCGCAGGCCCGCATGTCCAGCAGCGCGTTGACCAGCTCGCTCTTTCCCTTTTTGAACTCACCGACGACCACGACCCGACAGGACGCCGCGGCCAGCCGCTCGCGTTCGTGGGCCAGCCGTGCCTGTAGGTCGGCGCGGCCGTGCCGACCGGCTTCGAGAATGACCGCATCCAGCAACGAGAGGACAGCCGGGCTGGCTGATGCGGCCGGGGGGCCGGCTGCGGCGGTGCTCACGGACACCTCAACGGACACCTCATGGGATGTACGGACGCTGACGACCTTATAATTTTCATCCGCATGGTGGATGTAGATCTTCCTGTAAGAGCGCCCGACAATAGGGTGTGGATCAAGGAGTGGGGTTGGGGTGCGTGCATCGCGAGGCGGCGGAGGGAGCCACCGGAGGTGTTGGGTGGCGACTGACGACAACGCGGCGAGGTGCGTGCCCTGGCCCCGCGACGCCGCGTCCCCTATTGCCGGGCGCTCTAAGCCCATGCCTTCCGCTGACTTCTGCCCTGACGGGCAGCCGCCCGATCCCCAGGACCCAGTCTGACCTGCACCTTGAGTCAGTTTTGAGTACGCCTTGAGTAGCCTTTGCGTGCGCCTGCGCGCCCATGAGCGCCCGTTGAGAGCGATGTGGGACACCTTGGGCCTGCCCACCACGACGAACAGCAGCCCGGCCAAAGGGCGCGTGACCATGGTTCCTGTCACGCGCTCGGCGGCTCCCAGGAGACCTCGGGGGATGTCCATGAGCCGACCGATACGCGTCCTGCTCCACGCCAACGATCCGATCACCCGGGCGGGTCTTGCCACGCAGCTCGTGGGCTACCCGGACGTCGATCTCGTCGATTCGGACGCGGACGTGTCCCACGGCGGCACCGGGACGATCGATGTCGCGCTGGCCAGCGTTGACGCCGTGGACAAACAGACTATCGATCTGATCCGCGGCCTGCACTGGGCGGGACGGCCGGTGGTGCTCATCGTGACCGATCTGGGTTCCTCGGATGTCACGGCAGCGGTGGAGGCGGGTGCGACGGGGCTGATCCGGCGAGCTTCCGCCACTCCGGGCCAGCTGCTGTCCGCAATTCGTGGAGCGGTGAACGGTGAGGGCTTCCTGCCGCCCGACTTGCTCGGCGGGTTGCTCAACCAGGTGCGCCAGGTCCAGACTCAGGTGCTCGCGCCACGCGGTCTCACCCTGTCGGGTATCTCCGAACGGGAGCGGGACGTGCTCCGGCTGGTCAGTGAGGGGTGTGACACCCGGGAGATCGGCCGTCAGCTCTCCTATTCGGAACGCACCGTCAAGAACGTTCTTCAGGACGTCACCCGCCGGTACGGCCTGCGTAACCGTTCCCACGCCGTCGCCTACGCGCTGCGTCAGGGCCTGCTGTAGCTCTTCTGCCCTCGACCGGCCGTTCGAGCACGCCCACACGGCCCATGACCTGGGGCATGTCGCGGTTCCCAACACGATCTGGGACGAGCCTGGGCCCCGCACGCGCGACGAGCGGGACCGGGCCGAGACCCACGCGCTTGTGACCGGCCAGCTCCTGTGACGAGTGTCGTCCTAGCCGATCGGCCAGGAGCTCACCGCCGGACGGCCTGTAAGGACAACCGGGACACTCCCGCATTGAGCCGGGCGGCTTGGCGGGTCAGGTGGTCGCGCTCAGCGAGGTTGGAGGCCTTGTGGGCAGCCTCGGCGTACAGCCGTGCCGCCGCCGCCAGGTCGCCGTCGCGTTCATGGAGGTACGCCGCGGCGGCGGCGTAGCGAGGCAGGGAGTCGTCCAGCGCCGCGAGTGCCCTCAGCCCGGCGCGTGGTCCGTCGACCTCGCCGACGGCCACCGCCCGGTTGAGCCGAACGACCGGGCTGTCGGTCAGGCGCGTAAGTTCGTCATACCATTCGAGGATCTGTGTCCAGTCGGTGTCCTCGGCGGTGGGCGCGTCAGCGTGGAGCGCCGCGATGGCAGCCTGGGCCTGGAACTCGCCCAGCCGGTCGCGGGCGAGGGCCGCCTGCAGGATCATGACGCCCTCGGCGATCGACGTGGTGTCCCATTGGCTGCGGTCCTGCTCAGCGAGTGGCACCAGGCTGCCGTCGGGCGCGGTCCGGGTGTCGCGCCGGGCGTGGTGGAGCAGCATGAGGGCGAGTAGTCCCGCCACCTCGGGGTGGTCGATCGCTGCCGCGAGCTGCCGGGTGAGCCGGATGGCCTCGGCGGCGAGGTCGACATCGCCGGAGTAGCCCTCGTTGAAGACCAGGTAGAGGACGCGCAGCACGGTGGCGACGTCGCCCGGCTGGTCCAGCCGCACGCCGGAGACGGTGCGTTTGGCCCGGCTGATGCGTTGCGCCATGGTCGTCTCGGGCACCAGGTAGGCATGGGCGATCTGGCGGGTGGTCAGCCCGCCGACAGCGCGCAGGGTGAGCGCGACCGCGGACGACGGCGTCAGCGACGGGTGGGCACACAGGAAGTACAGCAGGAGCGTGTCGTCCACCGCGGGCGTGGACCCGGGCGCCGGCCACTGGTCGACAACATCTTCGCGCCGACGCCGGGCGGCATCCGCCCGGGTCGCGTCGAGGAACTTGCGCCAGGCCACGGTGACCAGCCAGCCCTTCAGGTCCCGCGGCTGGTCAGCCGGCCAGACGCGGATCGTCTCGACCAGCGCGTCCTGCACGGCGTCCTCGGCCGCCGCGAAATCAGCTCCGCGACGGACGAGGATCCCGAGCACACTTGGCGTGAGGCCCCGGAGCAGAGCCTCGTCCATCTGCGCGGTCACTGCGTGATGGTGGGCGGCGCGGTCAGGAACGGGCGGAGTTCGAGCCACTCGTGGATCGGCTTTCCGCCCGCCCCGGGGGCGGCCGACAGCTCGCCGGCCAGCTCGACGGCACGCTCGTAGCTGTCGACGTCGATCACCATCCAACCGGCGATGAGGTCCTTGGTCTCGGCGAACGGGCCGTCGGTGACCGGTGGGCGCCCCTCGCCGTCGTACCGGACGAACGTCCCCGTGGGGGCGAGCGCCTGACCGTCGACGAACTCGCCGGTCCCCTCGAGCCGGGCCGCGAAGTCGCGCATGTACTGCATGTGTGCCGAGATCTCCTGCGGCGTCCACTGGTCCATGGGCACGTCGTTGACCGGAGCCGGAGCGCCGCGGTAGTGCTTGAGCAGCAGGTACTTGGCCATCATGTTCCTCCTCGGTGCTGGTGCGACCCATCGTGGCTACATTCACCGCGGGGACGGAGCCAGTCATGGTTTCTCGACATCACCGTCCAGAAAATTTTTGGCTCTCGCGGATGAGCGGATGAGCGGATGAGCCGGCTCGCGGCCTGCGGATCCGCGGCGCGGCGCGAGGTAGGGCGAAGCGACACCTTTCAAGATCACTTGTGCGGTGTGCTACCGAAGCGCATGACCTACGTCGCTCCGCTTCGGTTCACATGCAGCGACACGGCCGACGCAGCCGACGCCGGTAAGGGGACATGTGCAGGCCGGCACGAGTTTTGGGGCACAATCCCTGGCAAACAGGGTCATCATCACGTAGATGTCCCTCGCGCCGATGGCCAGGTCCCGCGCGCCACCGATGGCTGGGATGGCCTCCGGTCCGCAGGTTCCCGCCGGCCCATGCCCTTGCCGTGCCTTGCCGCTGGCTCATGTTCCGTGATTCCTTTACTTTGCGTTGCCAGCGTCGACAGCACACGGCGCCATCAGGGCCGGTCGAACGGAAGATCGCATGAGTCGAGAGCCGCCGCCGTCTGGCCATTCGCTACGGACACCACCCACGGCTTCCTCGGGATTTTTTCACCGTAACACCGACCCGCCGGAAGCAGTTCACCAAATTGGACATGCTATAATTTGCGCCGTAATCAATGTTCCAACTGGTAGTTATCTAACGATATCTAATCCAACTGCCTTCAAAATGTCAGCAAGCCATACAAAGCCATAAGTCATGACTTTTGATGAATCGGCCAAAATGGACTCCAAGTTGGACAGAGATTCGCCGAGCTGTCCGATAGTCAAATCTGTCGGTTCTGAATAAACATTGTAAAGAGCCTCTTTGGGAATCGACCAGAAATAGTCTTTATCAAAAGATATTTCCGGACCGGCTTCCTGTCGTAGATGCTCAATCAGAAGATTGAATACGATTTGGAGCTTCTCAAGTGAGACGGATATTTGCTCACTCATTGGCACCACCCTCAAGAATTTTGGCAATCTGATTCTGAAAGGATGATATCTCCTGCTCCAGATGGCGTATTCGCCCGTCGATGATTCGTTGCCGGATTGCCGGCGTCGGTGCACGTCTCAGCAGGCCTTGATTGTCAAAGGCGTCAGGATTTGCTCTGTACGACCGTAATTTATCCTGATGTGCGCTAATTTGTCGCTGAAGCGAATTAACGGCGCGTTGTTCAGATAAGGTCAGTTTGTAAGGGGCGAGGCCGAGGGGGTCGAGCCAGCCCAGGGGAGGGACTGTAAAACTAACGGCTCTGCCAAGATTCCGGTGGTGACAGGCGGTGAGAGATATTCATGAGAGCAGGATCCGTTGCCGGAGCAGGGAGAAACCAGCACGGCCGTACATCTGCCTTTTGATCAGTTTCGTCTTTGTGTTGGCACCCTCCATGGGGCCGTTGCTGGAGGGCAGGGTCAGTCCGGCGACGATGGCGTCGTGGTCGTTCTCGAGGCCGGCGACGAAGGCATGCAGGGCGGGCAGATCGTCGTCCCGCACGGTTGTGATCCACGCGTCGAGGGTCTCGCCGCGACGCCCGGTGAGCAGGGTCGCGAACGCGCCTATTCGGACGGCCAGGACGGTCATCTGCGGACAGCATGCGACCCGGTCGTCCCGGTGCCGCCGCCGGTGATCGGGCAGGTCCTCGGGTCTGCTCATGAGCCAGGCGACCAGCCGACGCGGGGACGGCGGGGTGCGTGCGGGATCGGCGCGCCCCTGTGTGAGGTAGCGCACGAGCAGGGTGGCGCTACCCGGATAGCCCTGCTCGCGGATCTCAGCCAGCAGGCGGGTGACCGCCACGCCGGGTTCGTCGGCCAGACGGCGGCGCAGATGGTCGCGGTAGGGGTCGACCAGTGTGCGCCGGTACTGCGGGGACGCGTGCGGGGACTCCGCCGATTCGGCTCGGGCATAGCGTGTGACGGTGTTGCGCGCCCAGCCCAGACGGCGAGCGCATGCCAGCAGCCCGACGCCCTGCGCGAGCAGGGTATGAACGGCGGCGTGCCGGCTGCGGGTGCACTCCTCACGGACAGTGATCATGTGGGGTGGTCCGGCATGCCAGCAGGGGCTGTGGGCGACCACGCTCTTCGCCACGGCCTCGCCGAGGTTGTGCCACACGTGCCAGCGGTCGGCGACCTGCACCGCCTCGGGGGCACCCTGGCGGATCGCCTCGGCAGAGGCCGCCGACCCGTCGCGGCACACCACACGCACCCCAGGATGATCGCGCAGCCAGGCCGTCAGGGTGGTGGCGCGGCGGTCGGGCAGCACATCCACGCGCCGGTGGCTGACGGCGTCGATCAGCACGGTCGCATACCGGTGCCGACGCCGCAGCGCGACGTCGTCCACGCTCAGTACCTCCGGGATCGGCCCGGCGGTGATCGGGGTTGTCAGGAGCAGGTGCAGCACGGTCGTCCGCGACACGGTCACGGTGAGGCTGCCCGCCAGCCCCGCGCCCGCGCGACCGGCCAGCGCCACCCCCACCCGTGCGATCAGCGCACCCAGCGACGGGCTGCGGCGGGCATAGCGCTCCGCCAGACCGGGCACCTGCTCGCGGAAAGTCTGCCGCGGGCAGGTCAGGTTGCCGCAGACCAGCCGCCGCACGGTCAGCTCGATCACCACCGGTCTGCCCCCGACCGGAAGATCCGCAAGGCGGCGGCGGTGATAGCCGTGCACCCGGGTGGTGCGTGTCCCGCATCGCGGACAGGCCACCGGATCCGCCCGGGTCCGCGCGACGACCCGCACGATCTGCCCCTCATCAACGACCCGATCGATGAGCACCGCGGCGAGCTGAGGAAAGACGACCTTCAGTAACTCGATGTCACACAGTATCGACGATACCTGTACAGTAACCGCCTGTCACCACCGGAATCTTGGCAGAGCCAGAAAGTTGACAGTCCCGACGTGGACCGTGGAACCGTCCCAGCCGTGGTCGCATGTGACGCTGTGGCGGGCGTCGAGGTCGTAGGGGGAGATCAGGCGGTCTTTGCCGGGTGGGAAACCGTATGACCTGGTGTATCGATTCTCATGCAGTCGGAGAACCATTCAAGATTATTTGATGCGCAACCGGGGCTGTCAGGTCTCCCGGTCAGCGTGAGCGGTACGCGTCGGACCGATGCTCGACGGCGGTCACGGTAACGGTGCGGTTTTCCTCATCGATGTTGTACAACACCCGGTAGCTGCCCCGCCGAGCGGACCAGGTGCCCTCATATGGTGGGAGCAGGAGGCGTTTGCCGAGCCGGTGAGGGTTGTCCAGGAGCGTGGTCGTGATGAACTCGTGGACGGCTACCGCAATCTTTTCGGGCAATCGGCCGGCGAGAGCGCGTGCCGCGGGGCCGGTGATCAGAAGTTCGAACGGCTCGCTGGCCTCGCTCACGTCGTGCGATGCCGCTCAGCGCTCCGCGCCCGTTTCGCCATGAGCACGGTGAGCTCCTCGGCGTCGAGGACATCGCCGGCCTCGACTGCCTCTTGGGACTCCGCGAGTTGCCGCATCGCCTCCCGGCTCGCCAGCACATCCAGTGTCTCCTCCAGCGCCGCGAGGTCATCGGGGGAGATCAGGACCGCTACGGCATGCCCATGGCGGGTGATCTCCACCCGCTCATGAGTCCGTTCCACCTCATCAATGAGTTCCGACAGGCGGTTTCGCGCATCGGTGAACGGTATGACAGTCATGCCATCGAAGATACCAAGAACTGGCGCGAAATAAAGGCAGATCGTTAGTGTGATGGGCGCGGATCACGGTCTCGCTCCTGCTCGTGCCCGTGCCCGCAGCCGTCACAGGGTGGGAGTCGCATACAAGTTGGGCGTGTCCGACCTTCAGCTGCCGCCCTGGGATGTCGATACATCCCAGGGCCTGACGCCCACGCTCAAACGGTCTTATCCCATGCCTGGTTGACCGAGGCATCAGCCGCGCTCCACGCTTCCGCTTCGACCAGGTAGTCGGCCCAGCCGTCAGGATCCTGCACACGGAAGCGGTCCATCACGGCAACGGCCTTGAGCTGCCAGTGTTCGTCAAGCAACCGGCGCACGGCTTCATCCGCAGTGGCACCCATGAAATCCTCGGTGGCGACCCGAAGCACCCGATCCCTGGTCTCGGGGCTCACCCGCATCATGGTCGTCATATCGCCGAGTTTACGTCGCCGTAAACCTTCCTACGACCAACAAGCCCGCCCTGAATGATCACATAACGTGGCGCCGACAGTGGCTCAGCGCCCGCCAAGCCCCGCTTACGCACCTCAGGCACTGGCTCGTGGCCAACATCCGGCTATGGCATACGATCAGATTCGGCGGTAGACCTCGCGACGGTGGGCGACACGGACAACAAGGACGAGTAGGACGTCGTCATGCACCTCGTAGATCACGCGATAGTCGGCAAGTCTGATCCGTAACGCACCTGGCCGGCCTTCGAGCGCTTTCACGCCGACCGGCCTGGGGTTGTCGACGAGACCGCTGATGACTGGGCGCAGGCGTTGTTGGATCTGTGGGGGCAGCCCGCGGAACTGGCGGGCAGCGGCAGCCGACCATTCGATCTTGTATGTCACGAACGTTCAAGCTCGGCTTGCAAGCCGTCCCAGGAGACCGTCTCGCCCTCGCCGCGTTCGCGGTCAGCGGCGAGAACTGCCCGGAGATCCTCCAGCTCTTCCCCGGCCTCGACGAGACGACGAAGTTCGTCGATCGGCAGGATCGCGGCGGTCGGCGTGCCGTTACGGGTGAGGTAGACGACGTTTCCCTCGTGGACGCGGTTGACCAGCTCGCCAAGGCGTGAGCGTGCTTCAGCAAGTCCGATCTCGGCGTCCGTGGCGTGAAGATTGGTTGTGCGAGCAGGCATAGCCATGGTCGAAGTGTACAACCCGATCTCCGATCCTGCCCGGCCGTGACCGACAGAGCGGACTGCGGCCGATCAGCCGAGACGGTACGGACCTGTTTAATGATTGCCCAGCCAGCATACTTGCCAGGAATATCGATCCGGACCTGGCACATCCAGCCGGGCCGCCTCCGCCCAGGATTCGCCGCTCAAACGCCCGTTGGGTAGATCTCAATGTCGCGAACGGTTAAGCTCACGTCCCGCCCAACCACACCCAGCGGAGCCTCGCCAGTGGTGTCGACGAGCACGATCCCACTCCCGAAGCGGAGGGTGAGGACTCCGTCCTTGTCTAGATCCTCTACGACGCCGCGAAACACCATGGCTTGATCCAGAACATCCACGATCGTTCCAGGTTGCGGGTCGACCACGATTTCACTCCAGTCGATCTCTTCGTGTACTTCCACCTCGACATCGACGGCGACACCGGCCACTTGGGCGCCATCCCCCCGCCAGGAGGCAATACCGCGGCCACCTTCGGCCGTAAACAGGACTCGGTCCCCATCCTGAATGACGGACTCCAATAGAACCACCCGCATCACCAGGCCCCCTTCGGGAATGGCACACGCACCACAACGTTATCCACGAACCATGTGTTGGCCCCTTTATCAAAGTTCCAGGTCTCCTCGTGGTAGTGGAACTTTGTGGGAGAACTACCCATCTCGTGCGGGCCAAATCGGATACTCCGCGTTCCGTCTGCCGACACGATCCTGTTGGCATCGGGCAGCCCTGTGCGAGGGTGAAGATTCGTGGTCGGGCCATCCCCAAGGAACTCATCCCAGCGGGCAACCGCCTCATTGGGCTTCAGAGACCGGGGGGCAATTGTCTCTGTCTCTACAACCGTGGGCGCGGAGTTTGCGGCGTTTGGCACGTATGGTGCGAGGCCGAGGGGATCGAGCCAGCCCAGGGGATTGTGGACGTAGGTGTGGGGGTTGGGGGCGGGGGCGAGACCGAGGGGGTCGGTGGAGTCGTAGCGGGCGGTCTCGGGATCGTAGTAGCGGTGGTAGTTGTAGTTCAGGCCGGTTTCGGGGTCGTGGTACTGGCCGGGGAAACGTAGCGGACAGTCGAGGTCACCGGCGGCCGGTGGCGGGCTGGCGCCCCACAGGGTGGTCCGGGCCTGCCAGGCAAGGTCGCC
>NZ_CAKJTO010000012.1:0-61032 GCF_917627405.1 Protofrankia sp. Cj5 | reverse complement strand
CGGTGGCGGCGGACGCGGTGGCGGCGGACGCGGTGGCGGCGGACGCGGTGGCGGCGGACGCGGTGGCGGCGGACGGGCGGACAAGCCGCAGCACCGGCGGGGGGAGCCGCACGAGCCCGGCAGGGTCCACCGGCGCACCGAGCCCGGCCAGGCTGTGGCCGGCCGCGAGGGCCGCGGCGGCGGGCGCGAACACATCCCGCCCGTGGAATGTCGCCGGTGCCTCGGCGGGAACCGCCAACGCGACCGCGGAACCCACACCCCCGAGCGCCTCGGCCGCAGGCGGCAACAGCCCGTTGTCGGGACCGACAAGAAATCCCCGCGGGGTGGACACCGCGAGCGCCCGCCGCGAGGTTCCCACCCCCGGGTCGACAACCGCGAGGTGCACCGCGCATGGCAGGTGGCCGACTGTCTGGGCGAGCACGACCGATCCCCGCCGCAGGTCACCGACAGGTATCAGATGGGTGATGTCAATAATGCGCACGCCAGGCGCCCGGCACAGCAACACCCCATGGCAGGCAGCCACGAAACCGTCAACCAGGCCGTAGTCAGACAGAAAGCTGACATACGCCGGCCGGATCACACGACCCCGTTCGTCCGGAGCCGGGCGATCTCCCGGGCCGGGTAACCGAGCTCGGCGAGGATGGCGTCCGTGTGCGCGCCGAGCGCTGGCAGCGGTCCCAGCGACGCCTCCTCGCCGGGGAAAAGGACCACCGGGCGGAGCTGGCGTACCGGTCCCACCGGGGAGTCAACCGAGGCCCACCGGTTCCGGGCAGCCAACTGAGGATGATCCAGTAAATCGCGCGCGGTGTTGAGACGGGCGTAGGCGATACCGGCGGCCGCCAGCCGGGCTTCGGCCTCGGCCGTGGTCAGCGCCGCGACGGCGGCCGCGACCAACGCCTCGGTGCGCGCGCGGTTACGCACCCTGGCCTGATTGGTGGCGAAGTCCGGGGCGGTAGCGGCCTCGGGCCGGTCGAGCACGCTGGTTGCCAGCCGGACCCATTCACGATCGTTCTGGACCCCGATCAGCAACCGGTCGCCATCGATCGTGGCGAACGCCTCATAGGGCGCGATCGACGGATGGCCAATGCCCAGCCGTGGCGGTTCGACACCGGTGTGCTCGACGGTCTGCACCGAGTACCCCATCCACTCGGCCAGCGCGTCGATCATCGTGATCTCGAGGGCGGCACCGGCGCCGGAACGCTCACGGCGCAGCAGCGCCGCCAGCACCGCCTGGACGACATAGGTCCCGGCGGAGACGTCGCCCGCGGCGAACCCCGCCTTCGCGGGGTGCTCATCCGTGCCCGTCGCGGAGATCAGCGCGCTCTCGGCCTGGACGAGCATGTCGTAGGCGCGCCTGTGCGCATAGGGGCCATGCGCGCCATAGCCGGAGAGATCCACCGCCACGAGCCGGGGATGCGCCGCGACCAGCGTGGCCGCGTCCAGGCCCAGCCTGGCCGCCGCGCCCGGCGCCAGGTTCTGTGCCACCACGTCCGCGCGGCCTACCAACCGGTGGACTACCGCACGGCCTTCAGGTGCCTTGAGATCGATCGCCAGTGACTGTTTGGATCTGTTCAGCCAGGCGAAGTGGGCCGACATCGCGCCCCGGACCGCCGTGTCGTAGGCCCGAGCGAAGTCCCCCGACCCCAGCCGTTCGACCTTCACCACCCGGGCGCCGAGGTCAGCGAGATGACGGGTGGCGAACGGCAGCGCCACCGCGTGCTCCACGCTGACAACGGTCATACCCTGCAGCGGCAGCACCCCCTCACACTATCGGCCGGAGGCGGCGCGATCCGCGGCCACACCGTCGGCAGCCACACCGTCGGCAGCCACACCGCCTACCACACCATCCACGACCGAACCGTCCACGACCGAACCGTCGACAGCCTCACCGTCGACGGCCTCACCGTCGACAACGACGTGATGAGCCCGCGGCAAAGCCGACGGCGGCACATCGCCAGCCGGCCGTCGTGGGATGAACAGCGACGGGGTGTCCCGCTGGATCGGCGGGCCGCCGTTGGCGAACACCACCGCCAGCCACGGGAGGACGACAGCGATGGCGATCGCGGCGAACCGCGCCCAGCCGCGCAGCGCAACCACGGCGAGAATGAGGCACAGCGTGCGGAACAGCATCGAAATCACGTAGCGTCGCTGGCGGTGTTGGATCTCCTCCGGGCGCGACAGCGCCGCGCGGGTAATCAAGGTGGCGTCGCTGTTCCGCCTGATCCGCACTCACGCGCTCCCTGTGACTGGCTTCCTGACCCACCCAGACGCCCGGCGCCGCGGCACCCTGCGGACCGCGCCGCGCATGGTGGCCAGAGGAGGTCTCCGTGCCTGTCAAGTGTGCGCCGATGCTGCCCGACCCGCCCGCAAAGCCCCTTCCAGCACGCCTTGCCATACCGATTTCAAGATCAACACCGGCCGCAAAGTCACTGTTGGCTACACAATCAGCACACAGTCGGCTGTCAGGGCGGCCGGCCGAGAGCGCCCGGCAACAGGGGCATGGACCACGGGACGGGGTTCGAGGCGCGGGCATCGCGAGGCGGGGCGGGGAGCCACCGGAGGTACTGGGTGGCTGGGCGCTCTGATTCCCGACAGCACGGTGAGGATAGCCACGACGCCAATCGGAGGACTCGTGCGTTGAAAGGGGTATCGATCGTCTGTGACGGACGCAACAGCGGGCTACCGGGTTCGGGTGATGTTTGCCTGGGTGGCAGCGGTGCAGGCAGGAGCAACAGAAAATGATCTCTCGTAGAAGATCTCGCCAGAACACCCGGAGCCATCTGTCGACCTCGGCTCGGTCCGGGCCTCCCCGCGACACTCCGCCGAAACCCGCGCCCACCCCACCGCCGACATGGCGCCGCTGGCTGCTGCCCATCGGCATCATCATCACCGTTGCCCTGTTGTTCGCCCCCAGCATGTTTTCGAAGCAGGAGACCGCCTACAGCTTCACCCAGCTCACCCAGCAGGTGGACGCCGGTGCGGTACAGAAAGTCACGATCAATGACAAAGGCGGTGTCACCGGGACTCTCAAGGACGGCACCGCGTTCAGCTCACAGGTCCCGACCGCTCTCGACACCCAGGGCGTCCTCGCCCAGCTGGAGGCCAAGAAGGTCGACGTCAAGGCGACCCACGCCGGCACGTCCTTCCTGTCGATCCTGCTGAGCTTCCTGCCGCTGCTCCTGCTGGTGGCCTTCTTCATCTGGTCCGGCAGAGCGGCGCAACGGTCGCTGGCGGGCGGGCTCGGCGGCATCGGCCGGTCCCGGACAAAGATCGTTGATGCCGAGCGCCCGACGACCCGGTTTGCCGACGTGGCCGGCTACGAGGGCGCGAAACAGGAGGTCAGCGAAATCATCGACTTCCTGCGGCATCCCGAGCGATACCGGCAGGCCGGGGCGAAGGGCCCCGGTGGGGTGCTCATGGTCGGGCCGCCCGGTACCGGCAAGACGCTGCTCGCCCGAGCGGTCGCCGGTGAGGCCGAGGTGCCGTTCCTGTCGGTGAGCGGCTCCGGGTTCGTCGAAATGTTCGTGGGGGTCGGCGCCTCCCGCGTCCGCGACCTGTTCAACGAGGCACGCAAACGCGCTCCTTCCATCATCTTCATCGATGAGATCGACGCTATCGGGGGCAAGCGGGGGTCCGGTCTCATCGGCGGCGGTCACGACGAGCGTGAGCAGACGCTCAACCAGTTGCTGGCCGAGATGGACGGGTTCGACCCGGCCGAGGGCGTGGTTGTCCTCGCCGCGACCAACCGGCCCGAGACCCTCGACCCGGCGCTGCTGCGTCCTGGACGGTTCGACCGGCAGGTCACCGTGCCGCTGCCCGCCCAGCGGGAACGGGCGGAGATCCTGAAGGTGCACTGCCAGGGCAAACGCTTCAGCCCGGAGGTGGACCTGACCGTGGTCGCGCGGGCGACTCCCGGGTTCTCCGGCGCCGATCTCGCCAACCTCGTCAACGAGGCCGCGATCAACGCCGTGCGGGAGAGGCGCGGCGTGCTGACGGCCAATGACTTCGACGCGGCCCGGGACAGGATCATCCTGGGCCGGCGCGACGCCACCAATGTGCTGCTGCCCGAGGAAAAACAGTCGGTGGCCGTCCATGAGTCCGGGCATGCGCTGGTGGCGGCGCTCTCGCCGCACGCCGATCCGGTAGCGAAGATCACCATTCTGCCAGCGGGAATGGCGCTTGGCGCCACCCAGCAACTGCCCGAGGACGAACGACACCTCTACACCGAGAGTTACCTGTACGCGTCGCTGGCGGTGCGCCTCGGCGGGCGGGCCGCGGAGCTGGTCGTCTTCGGCCAGGGCTCGACCGGGGCCGCCAACGACCTGGCCGGCGCCACGGCGCTCGCGACCCGGATGGTCCGCGAGTTCGGCCTGTCCCCCGTGCTCGGGCCGGTGGGTTACACCTCGGGCAGCCCCCAGTACCTCGGCGGTGAGGAGCTGGTCTCCAGACCGTACTCGGAGGAGACCCAACGGATCATCGACGCGGAGGTGGCCAGGCTGCTGCGGGAGGCCGAGGAACACGCCGTGGCGCTGCTGCGGACCCACCGCGGCGCGCTGGACGCGCTCACCGGCATCCTGTTGGAACGCGAGACCGTCGACGGCGACGTTCTCGACAGCGTTCTGCGCGAGCACGCACCGGCGTATGCGGCTGGCCCGGCCGATCCAGCCAGCCCGCCGTCCCCACCGGCCTCCCCGCGGACTTCGCTGGGTAGGAACTGACGCCTCCTTGACCGGGACCGGACCACGAGCACGGCCGGGACCGGGACCGGGACCGCTATCTGGCCATGGACTGCGAGGGATCGAAGGCGCCGTAGGCTGACTCGCAGGCTCGGCGGACCGCCGCGGACAACGCACGCAGGGTGGTCGAGCGCCGGCCGATCTCCTCGGCTGTGACCGCCGCCCCATCGTCGCGGGCCGCGAGGTCGATCAGGCCCGCGATCCGCACGGCCCGCGCGAGCAACGCGTGCGCGGGCGGCGGGTAGCCCGGCGCGAGCAACGCGGCCGGCTCGTCGGTGTGGCGGTCACGGAGCACCGAGAGCACCGCGGGCCCTGCCTTCGCGCGGTCAAGAGTGACCAGCGCGGTGGTCGCGGTCCGGATGGCTTCGTTGAGTTCGTGCTCCGCCGCGCGCAACGGCGAGGGTGGCGGCGGCAGGTGGGCACCGGCCGCCGAGCGCCAGTGCACCGACTCCAGGCCGCCCTCGACCGCCGGACCGTGCGCGGTCACCGAAGGCACCAGGAGCAGCGGCGGGACGGGGCCGAGCAGGACAATTGCCTCGCCGGCGGCAAGGGCTTCCCGGTTGGTCTCCGGCGGTCCCGGCAGACCGCTGACATCGCCCGGTACCGGCAGGACGAGCCGCAGCCGCCGGGCGCCGACGGTCCGCAGCCAACCGAGCCCCAGCGCGAGTCCCTGCCCGTCGACGGTGTGCGGGGCGCCGGGCCCGCCGGAACCCCGCTGGATCTGGGCGATCGCCTCGTCAGTGCTGACAAGCCCGGCGAGCCAGGCATTACCCCATCCGGTGAGTGCCCCCGAGCGAGGCGAGGCAGCTTGGCCGCAAATCACGATGCCTACGTTAAGGAATGATGCCCCTGTCCTGCGACGATCCGGGCTAGGATTGCTGAGGGTCACATGCGTTCGACAGTTGGCAACGAACCGGTCGTGGCCGGCATAACCCCATATCCGTACATCCGCCCCGGCGACGATTTCTCGCGCGCCGCCCGGATGCGGTGGAGCTGGCGACGCATGGGCGAGGCTGGGCGGGCCAGCAGCCACGGTAGGCCCACCAACGCCAGCCAATGGGCGTGAGCGAGCCGGGTAGGCGCCACGGGCGGCGCTCCCACCGTGGGCAGGACCACCGGGGAAGCACCGGCTTCGTGGAGAGCTTCGGCGAAGGCCCGGGCGATGAGCTGGTGGCCGCGAGGCCCCGGGTGCACCCGGTCCACGTCGAAGGTGGCCAGCTGGTAGACGTCGGGATGGCGCGCCAGATCGACGACCAGCACACCGGGGTCGGCCGCGGCGGCGGCGTCAACGGCCGCGTTGAGGTGTCCGACCCGGGTCGTGAGCAAGCGCCGCGCCGGGCCGGGCAACCGCAGCAGGCGTCCGGGATCGTGCAACCGCGCCATCAGTACCCAGCTGCCCGCCGCCCGCAGATCCCGGACGCTCCACACGAGGTTGTGCCGCAGGCGCAGCGGATCGAACCCCGGTGACAGCACGTCGTTCATGCCCGCGATCAGGCTCACGATCTGCGGGCGCATGGCGAGGGCTACGGGGATCTGGCTACCGCGGACATCCCGCGTGGTCGCGCCGGTGGCCGCGAGGTTCGCGAACCGCACCTGGCCGGCCGGGGCCAGGCACGCGGCCAGCGTGGCGGCCCATCCTCGGCCGGCGAGCGCGCGCTCGGCCTGCGCCCGGCGGTACCGGCCCATGCTGACCCCGTCACCCAGCCCGGCCGTGATGCTGTCGCCGAGCGCGACAAAACAGATCCCGTTCGCCGTGGCCATCAGGCCGCTCGCGTGGCGCCGCCGTAATGCCCACCGGCAACGTGCTGGTCAGCGGCAACGTGCTGGTCACCGGCAACGCCCAACACGACGCTATGCGCGGGCAGCGAGGGCAGGCCGTGCGCGGCGAGGAACCCGTCGACGGTGACGGCCCACGGGAAGTCCTCGGCGCGCGCCCGAGCCGTGCGCCGACGGGTGGGCGTATCGATGGCAAGCAGCTCTTCGACAGCGTCGGCGAAGGTCCAGCCGCTGCCTGCCGCGACGATTCCGCTGCCCGGTGTGACAAGCTCCGCAAGCGCGCTGCTGTGGTGGACGACCACCGGGGTACCGCTCGCCATCGCCTCCAGCGCCGCCAGGCCGAACGTCTCCACCGGCCCGGGAGCGAGTACCGCGTCCGCGGTGGTCAACAGGCTGGCCAGACGGTCCCGGTCCGCCACGTGACCGAGGAAGATGACCGGGAGGCCGCTCGCGCGCCGGGTGAGCCGCCCCCGGCTCGGACCGTCACCGGCGATCACCAGGCGGGCGGCCACCCCGCGGCGGACGAGCTCCGCCAGCGCGTCCACGGCGGTATCCGCCCGTTTTTCCGGCGACAGCCGGCCGACGTTGACCAGGAGCACCTCGCTGTCACGGGCGAACGCCCGACGCAGCGCGGTGTCGTAACGGCCGGGGTGGAAACGATCGAGATCGACGCCCAGCGGGATCTGGCGCAGGTTCGCCGCGCCGATGCGGACGAACTCGGTCCCGGCCCACGCGGTGGTGGCGACCACCGTGTCAAAGGTCCGGGCAAGCGCGCTGTTGGACCGGTCAGCCGCGGCACGGACCGGCAGCACTCCGCGCAGCGGACGCGGCGTCCACAGGTTCAACAACCGGTCAAGGCGCTCATGGCTGACGACGAGAGAGCCCACGCCGGCACGGCTGGCCCAGCGGCCCAGCGGCCGCAGCGACGCCCGGTCGTGCACCTCGACGCGGTCGGGCGCCGCGGCGTCAAGATGCCGGATGACCCGCCATGGGTCGGTCAGGACACGGTAGTCCGTGCCAGGCACCAGCGGTGCGCGCATGGTCACCACCCGAGCCTCGGGAGCGTAACGGACGCTGTCCCGCTCCCCGGGCAGGACCTGGATGACCTCATGACCGGCCGCGGTGTAGCCGGCGGCGAGATGGCGCATGGTTGTGCGGATACCACCGGACCGCGGCGCGACGAAGTTGGCGGCCTGAACGATTTTCACCGGATGCTCCCGTCCTCGTAGTGATATGCGCCGTTCCCGCCGCTGTCTGGGCCGTAGTGGTCGACAGCGGCCCGGCGGAGCCGCGCCCGGCGGGCGAGGACGGTCCGCGAACGCAGGGCGCCGACCCGCGCCTGCGCCATCCTGAAACCGCGGACGTCGTGGTAATGGCCGATAAGCTCGTCCCCGATCGCGCTCCACCCGCAGCCCGCGACCGATCGCCGGGCGGCGGCGCCCATCGCCCGGCGCCGATCGCCGTCGGCGAGGAGCATCGCGACGCGGTCGGCCAGCGCGGCCGGGGAGTCCGGGGTGAAGTGCAGGCCGGTGTGCCCGTCATCGACCACGTCGAGCAGGCCGCCCGCGGCCGGGGCGACCACCGGGACGCCGCTGGCCTTCGCCTCCTGCGCGGCCTGGCAGAACGTCTCGTGGGAGCCGGTGTGGACGAACATGTCGAGGCTCGCGACAGTCGCGGACAGTTCCCGGCCGGACTGGAAACCGAGAAACGTGGCCTGCGGCAACTGACGTTCGAGCGTCGCCCGCATCGGCCCGTCGCCGACGATGACCAGCCGGACCCCGGGAAAATCCCGCACCGCGCCGAGCAGGTGTATCCGCTTCTCCCGGGCGAGGCGGCCGACGTAGCCGACCAGTACCTCGCCCTCGGGCGCGAGGCGGCGGCGCAGCTCGGCGTCCCGATGACGCGGGTTGAACCGCTCGAGATCGACCCCGCGGGCCCAGCGGGCGATCCGGTGAACGCCCTGGCTCAGCAGCATGTCGACCGCGGGCCAGGACGGCGCGAGCGTCCGCCCGGCCAGCCGGTGGACGGTCGCCACCCATCGCCAGATGGTGCGTTCCGCCTGGCCCAGTCCGTAGCGAGCGGCGAAGCCGGCGAAGTCGGTCTGGTAGACGGCGACGCTCGGCAGCCCCAGCCGCCACGCGGCGAACGCCGACTGCGCGCCCAGCCCCGCCGGAGCCGCCAGGTGCACGACGTCGGGCCGGAACCCCGCCAGCACACCGACCAGCCGGGGCCACGGGGTGGCCACCCGGAATGTCGGATACCCTGGCAGCGGAACAGATGGTGCGCGTAGTATCCGAGCGCCGGCATAGATGTCCGGATCGGCGGCGGGTACGTGCGTGCCGGCGGCTGGGGCGATGACAAGCGCTTCGTGCCCGCGGTCCCGAAGGTGTTCGAGCACACGGCAAACCGAGTTTGTCACCCCGTCCACGTGCGGCAGGAACGACTCGGTTACCACCGCTACGCGCACAACATTACGCTCCCAAGCTACGGCTATAGATCCCGGACATCCGCTCGTCCACAACGTGAACATTGTGGCACGACTTGGTGTTACTGATCGCGGCGTAGCGTGAGAAGGCAGTCATTCATGGAGGCCGGGATCGTGAGCGGGATCGTGGATGGGACCGTCCGGCGCAACACCGGCCGTTCTGGCGACAGCCGGCTGATCACGGATCTCATGGAGCTCCTTGGCGCGGCCCACGTCCTGGTCGATCCCGATCTCACCGCCGGTTACGAAACCGACTGGACGGGGGCCTTCACCGGTCGGGCTACCGCCGTGGCCCGGCCCGGGTCGACCGATGAGGTCGCCGCCGTGCTGCGCGTCTGCGCCGCCCATGGCGTACCCGTCGTGCCGCAGGGCGGCAACACCGGCCTGGTCGGCGGTTCGGTACCGGCCGGGGCCGCCATCGGCGCGGTGGTGCTCAGCCTGCGCCGGCTCACCGCGATCGAACCGGTCGACGCGGCCGCGGGCCTGGTCACCGCGGGCGCGGGCGCTACTCTCGCCGACGTCCAGGCGCATGCGCGCGCGGCCGGCCTCGACAGCGGCGTGGACCTCGCCGCACGGGATTCGGCGACGCTGGGCGGCATCGCCGCGACCAACGCCGGCGGTGAACGGGTCCTACGGCACGGGATGACCCGCGGCCAGGTCGCCGGGCTGGAAGCGGTACTCGCCGACGGCCGGGTCGTGCGGCGGCTCACCGGGCTCCCCAAGGACAACGTCGGTTACGATCTACCCGCCCTGTTCGTGGGCAGTGAGGGCACCCTGGGGGTCATCACCAGGGTGCAGCTGCGACTGGTCGGGCTGCCCAGCGCGCGGACCACCGCGCTGATCGCCCTGGCCGACGTCACCAGCGCGGTCGAGCTCCTCGCCCGGCTGCGGGCCGCGGTCGGTTCTCTGGACGCCGTCGAGCTGATGTTCGACGACGGCATCGATCTGGTGCGCGCCCACCAGGGCCTGCCGCCGCCCTTTCCCGACCGTCCCGCCGACCGGTCCCGGCCGTCCCGGGCGCACAACACTCCCTACCTGCTGGTGGAGTGCGCCGGGCGCACCGATCCCAGCGACGAGCTCGCCGCCGTGGTCGAGACCGCCAGCGGCGTCCTCGACGTCGCCGTCGCGGCCACCCCCACCGAGCAGGCGCGGCTGTGGGCCTACCGGGAGGGCCACACCGCGGCGGTGAACGCCCTCGGCGTCCCCGTCAAACTGGATGTCGCGGTCCCCCTCACCCGCATCACCGCCTTTATCGACGACCTGCGCGAGCTGGTGCCAACCGTGGCGCGGCCGGCCCGCCTCCACCTGTGGGGGCACCTCGCCGAGGCGAACCTGCACGTCAACGTGACCGGCCTCGACCGCGACGACAGCCGCGGGCGCGAGAGGCTCACCGACGCGATCCTCACCCGGGTCGCGGCCGACGGCGGCGGCATCGGCGCCGAACACGGCGTGGGACGCGCCAAAATGGCCTGGGCAGGCCTGTCCCGCTCCCCCGCCGAGCTTGCCGTGATCGCCGCCGTGAAACACGCCTTGGATCCGGCCTGCCTGCTCAACCCCGGTGTCCTCGTCCCGCCCTACGGCATCGCGCTCACGCCAGGCTCGCCCGTGCCCACGCCCCCGCCCCCCGCGTAGACCACCGCACCCCAGGAGAGCGCACGGATCCTATCCGTAACCACCACACGATCCATGATCTCGACGTGCTTGCTGTTATGTACGGTTTTCAGCCGCATAAGAGCGCCCGGCAATAGGGGCGTGGATCAAGGAGCGGGGCTGGGGCACGTACATCGCAAGGCGGCGGAGGGAGCCACCCTGGTATTGGGTGGTGACCGACGACAACACAGCGAGGTGCGTGCCCCAGCCCCGCGACGCCGCGTCCCTATTGCCGGTCGCTCTAAACGTACCCAACGACAAACACACGCCGATCTTGCCAGCGAAATATGACGGCTCGCATCAATCAACATATGCCACGAGCCACACAAACAAACGCGTCATCCACCGGTGGTCGTCGAGCTGGGCCAAAGGGCAAGGGCCAAAGGACGATCAGTTGAGACGGGGGCAGAAGTGCCCGGTCGGCCCGTCCGGGCGTCCGCACAGCACGCACGGGGGCCTACCAGCCGCGACGATGCTGCGGGCCCGTTCCACGAAAGCCTTGGTCTGGTCAAGGGAGAGGGATACCTGGAGGGTGTCGAGCGAGGTGTCGTCGGCGGCGGCGCCTGCCTCACCGCGAGCTCTGCCCGCGGCTTCGACCAGCACCCGCTTGCCGTCCCATGACACGGTGAGCTGGCCGAGGTGGAAGTCCTCCTCGAAGGGGGCGTCCAGCGGCGCGAGATCGACGAAGACCTCCCGGGCCTCGGGTACCCGCACTCCCCCGGTGCGGCTAAGCTGGCCGAGCAACGTCGTCAGCCCTTCAGTGAGCGCATTGACCTCGATCTTCTCCAGGCCGACAGTGACGACATGTCCACGCGAGCTGGCTTGAAGGTAGAAGTCACGTTCGCCGGGCTGGCCGACGGTTCCGACCACGAAACGGTCTGGCGAGTCGAACACGTGCCGCTGCTGCTGGTACACCTCATCCCTCCCTGATGCCCTTGGCCACGCTGGCCTTTCTCGACGCCCTCGGTGCCCTCGGTGCCCGCGAGCGCGCGAACAACATCATGACTGTGCACTTCTCGATCGCTAGATCAGTCAACGTCGCGTCCGCCGGGATTCGTCCCCGGCAACGTTAGCGATATCGAATCTGGTAGTGGTATGGCGGGTAGGCTCTTCATCCGCCGGCGTACCGGCCGCGGCCGGTCGACACGTCCGGTCGGCGCAGCACCGCAGCGGACACACATCGTGGCTCGGCCCCAGCTCGCTGACCGCTAGCCGTGGGCCGTCCCCATACCTACGCTCGTCCAGCAGCTCCCGGACCATGACGACGAACCGCCGGTCGATCCCCACCGTTGCCGCCCGGCGGAATACCAGACCCGCGGCCCTGGCCCGCGCGGCTGCCTCCACATCAAGATCGTAAACGACCTCCATGTGGTCACTGACAAAACCGATCGGTACCACCACAACCGCAGTGATGGTATCAGTGGCGCCGAACGCGGCCAGCTGGTCGCCGATGTCCGGGGTGAGCCAGGGGACGCCCGGCGGCCCGCTGCGGCTGACATAGGCGAGATCGTGACGATAACGGTGGCCGGTCCGGGCAGCCACCCGGTCGGCGACCGCGGTGGCCGCCGCCGCGAACTGCCGAGGGTACACGTCACCGTCCGGGCCGCTGGCCACCGACTGCGCGACGGGGATCGAGTGGGCGACGAAGAGCAGCCGTGTGCCCTCCCGCGCCGGCTCGGGAATCGTCCCAAGCGCGTCAACGACGTGGTCGACCATGGGCAGAACGAAGCCGGGATGATCAAAGTAGTGCCTCAGCTTGATCAGTTTCGGGGCGGCCGGGCCGGCCGCGGCCCGAGCGTCGGCGAGATTTTCGCGGTACTGGCGACAGCCGGAGTAGGAGGCGAAGACAGACGTGACGAAGCAGGCCGCCCGCCCGACGCCGTCACGGCGCATCCGCTCAAGAGCGTCACCGAGAAACGGCGACCAGTTGCGATTGCCCCAGTACACGGGCAACGGTGCGAGCTCAGCTTCCAGCGCGGCAAGCAGTGCCCGGTTCTGGTCGTTGATCGGGCTGCGGCCGCCGAACCGCCGGTAGTGCTCGGCGACCTCGGCCAGCCGGTCATCGGGGACACCGCGCCCACGGGTGACGTTGCGCAGGAACGGCATGACGTCCTCGGGCGCCTCCGGCCCGCCGAAGGAGACCAGGAGCAACGCGTCGATCCCGACCGGATCGACCGGCCCTGGGCCGCTTCCGATACGAACACCTGTGATCCCGCTGTCGCCCGACACGCCTCGATCGTCCCCCGCGCACGGTGCGCACCGCATCCCGGGCCTGCTGTGCGACCCCGCTTTCAGCATTTCATCAGGTACGCCGGCCAGCGGGCATGGCTGACGCCGCCAGCCACCCGAACGCCCTGACGACCCTCCCGGGCAGCCCGCCCGGCCGGGTGTGGTTCCAGATGAGCTGTATCGCGGTTCGGCCGGCAACGCAGCCAGGGGCCAGCTGGGTGCGGATCACCCGGATAAAGGCTCCGAAAAAGTTCTAATGCCCCATGCCCAGCCCACCGTCAACCGGGATCAGCGCCCCGGTGATGTAGGAGGCCTGCGGCGAGGCCAGGAACGCCACGAGCGCCGCGACATCCTCCGGTTCGCCCATGCTCCGGGCCGGCACATGAGCGACCATATTATCGCGTTGGGCGTCGGTGAGTGCGTCGGTCATGTCGGTGCGGATCGGGCCGGGAGCCACCACGTTCGAGGTGATACCGCGCGGCGCGAGCTCGCGGGCAAGCGAACGGGACAATCCGATCAGCCCGGCCTTGGACGCGGCATAGTTCGCCTGCCCGGCAGCACCCACCGTCGCGACCACCGACGAAATGAAGATCAGACGGCCGCGCCGCATCCGCAGCATCGGCCGAGCCGCCCGCTTGGCCACGCGGTACGCGCCGAGCAGGTTGGTGTCGATGACGTCCTGGAAGACGTCCTCACTCATGGTCAGCAGAAGCGTGTCGCGGGTGATCCCGGCGTTGGACACCAGCACCTCCACCGGCCCCAGCTCAGCTTCGACCTCGGCGAAGGCCTTGTCGACCGTCTCCGCGCTGGTGACATCGAGCCGAACGCCGTACATCCCCTGCGGGGCGTCTCCCCCGCGGCTGGCCACGACCACCCGGTCACCGGTCGCGGCCAACGCGGCCGCGCATGCGGCACCAATGCCTCGGTTACCCCCGGTTACAAGCGCCACACGCCCTTGAGCCTCCGCCATAGTTCGGATGGTAACCGCCAAACGGCGCGCCCAGAGCTCTTCACCGTTGCCAACACACCGAGCTCCCGCGGCGGTGGCTGCCGCCGGCTGTTTCCCGGCCGCCGCCAGCCCGATCCGCGCCCTGGCCGGTGGCCGTATTCGCGTGGACGATGCGCGAGACGATGCGGCCATGCGCCTGACGATCAGAGTCCACCCCGGATCGGCCCGGACCTCGGTCGGCGGCTTCCACCATGGCGCGACCGACGGCCGGTCCAGCGACAGCGCGCTCGTCGTGCGCGTCACCGCCCCCGCTGTGGACGGCCGGGCGACCGCGGCGGCGCTCGCGGCGCTCGCCACCGCCTTTGGCGTCCGCCGCGGCGAAGTCGTGCTGGTAAAGGGGATGACAAGCCGTATGAAGACCGTCGACATCGGCGGGCGGCCCGAGCCCGAGCTACACGACCGGCTCGCCGAGCTCGCTGTCGGCCCCGCCCGGCCGCCAACGTGAGTCGACACCCCCGACGGCCTCGGCCTCGACCTCGGGCCCGCCCTCGGGCCGGCGGCTGCCGAGCACCGAGCCGGGGCCGGGGCCGGGCCCGAGGCCGAGGGGGTGTCGCCTCCGGCAGGTCAGTCGCCCAGATACGGCAGCGCGAGCTTCGCGCTCGTCCCACCGTCGAGCGGCAGCGCCACACCCGTCACATACGCCGACGCATCCGATGCCAGCCACAACACGGCTTCGGCGATCTCCTCCGCGGTCGCCAGCCGGCCGAGGGGGATCTGCCGTTCGTAGCGGGCGAGCCGGTCGTCTCCACCGATCCGGTCGGTGAACCGCGGGCTCGCGACGGCGCCGGGCACGACGGCGTTCACCCGAACCCCGCTGGAGCCGTACTCGACCGCGGCGGAACGCACCAGCTGTACGACGCCGGCCTTGGCCGTCCCGTAGGGGCCTGTCCCCGGCACCGCGCCCATGCCCGCGCCGGAGGCGGTGACAATGATCGAACCACGCCCGGCCGCCGCCATGACCCGCAGCGCCGAACGGACGCAGTAGAAATTGGCATCAAGGTTGAGTGCGATCTCCGCGCGCCATCGGGCGTCGTCGATGGACGCCAGCGGGCCCTGCGCAAGCCCGGCACCGGCGTTGCTGTGCATGACGTCGAGCCGTCCCCGGCTGGCCACGACATCGTTGACGAGGCTGTCGACAAAGTCCGGCTGGGTGACGTCGCCGGGATACTGCTCGGCGCTACCGCCGTCGGCATGGACCCGCGCGACCGTCTCCTTCGCCCGACCATGATCAAGGTCGTTTACCACGACGTGGGCGCCCCGGGCCGCGAACAGGCGTGCGGTTGCCCGCCCGATCCCCGAACCACCGCCGGTGACGATCGCCGTACGGCCGTCAAGACAGTTGATCATTGTAATCAGCCCTCTCCCATTCCCTGCACCAGCCCGCCCGCCCGTCGCCAACGACGGGACCTGGCGCGCCAGACAATCGACATCCCATCAAGTAGCCAGATAAATTAACTCTAATTAGATCCATGCGGACGGACGGAGACCGGTGATGACGGGGATGCTTGTCGGGCGCAAGGCGCTGATCACCGGCGCCGGGCAGGGGGTCGGCCGGGGCATCGCTCTCGCGGTCGCCGCGCAGGGCGCCGCTGTCGCCCTTGTCGGGCGGACCGAGTCAAAACTGCTCGACGTCGCGAAGGAAATCCGTGAGGTCGGCGGCGAGGCGGTGACGATACCCGCCGACGTGACCCGCCCCGAGGACATCGCCCGGAGCGTGACCACGGCGGTCGACAGCCTCGGCGGCCTGAACATCCTCGTCAACAATGCCCAGCAGACCGCGCTCGGCACGCTCCTTGACATCGACGAGCCCGCTCTCCAGGCCTGCTGGGAATCGGGCACCCTCGCCACCTTCCGGTTGATGCGCGCATCTCACCGGTACCTGCGCAACGGCGGCGTCGTGATCAACCTGGGCAGCTCGACGGCGGTGAACCCGATGCCGGTCGGCCGGGGTGTCTACGCCTCGGTCAAAGCCGCGACCCACACGCTCAGCCGGGTGGCGGCGGCGGAGTGGGGCAAGGACGGGATCCGGGTGCTCACGGTACTGCCCGCGTCCACCAGCCCGGCCGCGGAAGCGTGGGCGCAGGCCCAGCCCGCGGAGTACGCCCGCAGCCTCAGCGCCATCCCGCTGGGCCGGCTCGGCGACCCGCTGCGCGACATCGGAGGCGTCGTGGCCTTCCTGTGCAGCGACGCGGCCGGTTACATAACCGGCACGACCATCGCTCTTGACGGTGGCCAGGCGTTCCTGCGCTGACGCCGCCGGCTCGTCTCGACAGGCGGCACACCGGCCACCGGCGTGCCGCCACGAGCCGCAGCCGCGCGGACCGCCTTCTGGATCACCGCCCGCATCGACCACCGTCCACCAGACAGACCCGGGTCGTGGGCCTCATAGCCGAGATGGGTGGTCATCTCGGCATCGAACGCGGTCTCGAGGAGCAGCTTCGTCAACTTCCTGAGCATCCCGCCCGGCCCGGTCAGCGACACCCCTCGGCCCTTGCCTGCTCGACCAGACGCCGAGTGAGTTCCAGTTCCTCGTCGAGGATCGCAGCGCCGCTCTCGGTACCGGCGACCGCTCGTTCGCCCGCGATGGTCTCCGCTGCTGGATGTGTCGCCATGCTGGTCATCTGGTGCCTCCCCTACCTGCGTCTATACACAGAGCGCGATATGGGAGTTACACCGTTGTTCTTACAGCCCCGGAGGCACCTGGGTTCCATTCCCAGGATCAGACAGGCCGGTTCAGCGTAGCGAAGCTGTCGCAGCGCACCACATGATCTCGCTCCTCGATCCAGTAGGAGCAGCAGACTACCGACCACTCGCCATGCTCAGAGCTCGGTACCGGACCGAACCACAGGTTCGGGAAGCCCGGCTCCCGGCGGACACCCTGATACGGATCATCGATACGGGTGAAGATCCAGGCCAATACGAGCTGGCGTAGCTTGTCAGCCGGCTTCTCCTGATCGGCCCACAGGTCGAACCGCTCCAGGAAGCCGACCAGCTGCCAGGGTGTGGTGTCAGCCACTCTGTCCCAGCCGGGCATGTAGCTCGTTCAGGTCATCGGGCCGGCCCGGGCCGCGCCGCTCGGCCGCGCCGGCCAGCCAGCCAGCGACCGCCGCGGAGTCCAGGACGGGTTCGTCCTCGGCGGTGGCCGGTGCGCCGGCGGTCGCGAAGTACTCCCGCATGGACTGCACGGTAATCGGCGCCGAGTCACCGGGGCGCCGACCCTGGTTCGCCGTGTACCAGGGGAGCTCGCCGTGGCTGAGGATCTCGAGGTCGTGGCCCGTCAGCGCGCCGTACCGGCTGAGCACGTACCCGATGGTGTTCAGTTCGGCCTCGCCGCCGGCGTCGACGCGGCCGGGCGGCCGGGCCGTCCCGTATTTCTCGTCCCGCCACAGCTCAGCCACCACGGGGCCCATGTCCCACGCTGAGATCGCCTCGCTGAACAGCGGTTCGTCGAAGGCCGCGAGATGGTGGCCCTGGCAGTAGTAGAGCAGCTTGTGCAGCTTCTTCGCGCCCAGGCCGGGAAGCCGGGCACGGAGGATGGCTGCCACGTCGCGTGCCGGGATCGGCATGGCGCCTCCTGATCGGTCGTCAAGGATGTCTCTGGCTACTGTAGTTTCAATCCCTCCTGGGAGCGATGAGGACCGGAGCCGCGCGGATAACGTCCGTCCGATCGTCGGTTTCAATCCCTCGTAGGGGCGATGAGGACCCTACGGCCGCCAGCCACACCACCCTGTAGGCCGGATGGGCGTTAATGCTCGGCGAGGTCCCGCTCCAGCCGGATCACCTGGAGCTCGCGGGCAGAGGAAGGCGCCCTGCTGCTGGGCGCCGGCTGACGACAACGCGGCCGGGCGGGATGCGGGGAGCCGCGAGCCGGACAGTCCTATCCTCGGTCGCTCTTGTTCGGCTAGGTGCCGATCGCGTGCACACCGCCGTCCACATGAATGATCTCCCCGGTGGTGGCGGGGAACCAGTCCGACAGCAGCGCCACGCAGGCTTGCGCTGTGGGGCCGGTGTCGTGGATGTTCCAGCCCAGTGGCGCACGCTCGTCCCAGACGCTCTCGAACCGCTCGAACCCGGGGATGCTCTTGGCGGCCATCGTGCGCAGCGGCCCCGCCGCGACCAGGTTGACCCGCACCCCGCGAGGTCCAAGATCACGAGCGAGATAGCGGGTGGCGGACTCCAGACCGGCCTTGGCCACCCCCATCCAGTCATAGGACGGCCAGGCCACCGCCGCGTCGAAGTCGAGCCCGACGACCGACACCCGCTCGCTGAACAGCGGCAGGGCCGCCCGGCACAGGGCAGCCAGCGACCAGGTCGAAACCTGTACCGCGGTGGCGACCTCGGCCCAGGGGGCCTCCACGAACGGCTTCCCGCCCAGCACGGATTCGGGTGCGAAGCCGATCGCGTGCAGTACGCCGTCCAGCCCGTCGGTGTGCTCAAGCACCCGGTCGGACAACGCGCTCAGGTGCCCTTCGTCGGTCACGTCCAGCTCGATGACGGGAGCCTCGGCAGGCAGCCGCCTGGCGATCCGCCGGGTCAGCGACAGCCCGCGGCCGAAGCCTGTCAGCACCACCGTCGCGCCCTGTTCCTGGGCGATCCGGGCGACCCCGAACGCGATGGACGCATCGGTCAAGACGCCGGTGACAAGGATGCGCTTACCTACAAGGAGTCCACTCACAGGCGGCATCCTGTCAAACATCACCAGTGCCTGGCGAGACGCCGCACCGACAAATTCACCCGCCGCCAGCCGTGGATCCCGCACGACCGAGCGCCCACAGCATGATCGCTTCGATGACGCTGGCCGGCGTCAACACGGCGTAGGAATTTTCCGGATGACCGTACACAGGGCGTCAACGCCGGCCGCATGTGCCGCCCGCCTGGTCCAGCATGACCGACGGCAGACCAGGGCGGCTGCCGTGAGCTGAAGGAGTGTGCGGTGTCCGGTGCGCCGCGGGGCTGGCAGGTCCGCGCCTGCGGGCGGACGGCATCCGGCTGGCCTTCCGCCGCTGCCCGTGTGACGAGCCCGGTGGCGGCCGGCCACCGGACATCCCCTGCCCGACCGACTCGAAGGCCAGGAGCGCCCATGCGTGACGTTCTGTTCGTGCTTATCACCATCGTGGTCTTCGCGCTGCTCGCGCTGACCGCGAAGGGAGCGGAAAAGCTGTGAACGCGGAAAACATCGTCGGCTTGGTCCTCGCCGCCGCGACCACGGTCTTCCTGGTGGTCGCCATCCTGTTCCCGGAGAGGTTCTAGATGAACACGACGACCGCGGGGCTCGTCTTCGTCGTCGTGCTCGTTGGCGCCCTTGCCCTGTCCTACGGGCCGTTCGGCGACTACATGTACCGCGTCTACACGGGCACCCGGCACCTGCGGGTGGAACGCGGCGTGTACCGGCTGGTGGGGGTGGATCCCGAGGCCGACCAGCGCTGGAGCACCTACCTGCGCAGCGTGCTGGCGTTCTCCGTCGTCGGCGTGCTGTTCCTCTACGCCCTCCTGCGGCTGCAGCATCGGCTGCCGCTCAGCCTCGGTTTCGCGGGGATGGAACCGGGCCAGGCGTTCAACACGGCGGTGAGTTTCGTCACCAACACGAACTGGCAGTCGTACTCCGGTGAGTCGACGCTCGGCCATCTCGCGCAGATGGCCGGTCTCGCCGTACAGAACTTCGTCTCGGCCGCGGTCGGCATGTCGGTCGCGATCGCGCTGGTCCGCGGCCTCACCCGCAAACGGACCGACCAGGTCGGCAACTTCTGGGTCGACCTGACCCGGACCTGCCTGCGCATCCTGCTGCCGGTCGCCGTCGTGGCCGCGGTCGTGCTGATCGCCGGCGGCGTGATCCAGAACCTGCACGGCAGCCGCGCCATCACCACGCTGGCCGGCGGCACGCAGAGGGTGACCGGCGGCCCGGTGGCCAGCCAGGAGGCCATCAAGGAGTTCGGCACCAACGGCGGCGGTTTCTACAACGTCAACTCCGCGCACCCGTTCGAGAACCCAACGAGCTGGACGAACTGGCTCCAGATCTATCTGCTGCTGCTCATCGGCTTCTCGCTGCCGCGGACGTTCGGCCGGCTGGTCGGCAACACCCGCCAGGGGCTCGCGATCGTAGCGGTGATGGCCAGCCTGCTGATCGCGAGCTTCGCGGTGAACGCGGGCTTCCAGATGGCCCACCACGGCACCGTGCCGGGCGCGGTCGGCGCGGCGGCGGAGGGCACCGAAACCCGGTTCGGGATACCCGACTCGGCCGCATTCGCCAGTAGCACGACGATGACCTCCACTGGGGCGGTCGACTCGTTCCACGACTCCTACACGAGCCTCGGCGGGGCGACACTCCTAGTGAACATGATGCTCGGGGAGATCGCTCCGGGTGGCACCGGGTCGGGGCTGTACGGCATGCTCATCCTGGCCGTGATCACGGTGTTCGTCGCCGGGCTGATGATCGGACGGACGCCTGAGTACCTCGGGAAGAAAATCGGCAGCCGGGAGATCAAGTTCGCCTCCCTCTACATCCTCACCACACCGGCGGTCGCGCTGATCGGCACGGCGGCCGCGATGGCCCGGCCCGGTGAGCGGGCCGGGATGCTCAACGCGGGCGCGCACGGCCTTTCCGAGGTCCTTTACGCTTTCACCTCAGCGGCGAACAACAACGGCTCCGCCTTCGCCGGCATCACCGTGAACACCAACTGGTACAACACGGCGCTGGGCATCGCGATGCTCGCCGGGCGGTTCCTGCCGATGGTGTTCGTTCTCGGCCTGGCCGGGTCGCTGGCCCGCCAGCAGCCGGTGCCGATCTCGGCCGGAACCTTGCCGACCCAACGGCCGCAGTTCGCCGGGATGCTCGCCGGCGTCGCCGTCATCGTCGTCGCGCTCACCTACTTCCCGGCGCTCGCGCTCGGGCCTCTCGCGGAGGGCCTGCACTGATGTCCACCACTGCGATCGGAGCGCCCGTGTCACCGCCTGACATCCCAGCCCACCCGGCGCACCCAGCCCAGCCGGGGCAGCCGGGGCCACCGCGCCAGGTGCGGGGCGGGCTGCTCGACCCGAGACAGCTGTGGCGTTCCGCCCCGGGCGCGCTGCGCAAGCTGAATCCGGCGACGCTCTACCGCAACCCGGTCATGTTCATCGTCGAGATCGGCGCGGTCTTCACCACTGTGCTCGCGATCCGCGACGAGACGGCGTTCGCCTGGCTGATCGTCATCTGGTTGTGGCTGACCACGCTGTTCGCCAACCTCGCCGAGGCGGTCGCCGAAGGCCGCGGGAAGGCACAGGCCGAAGCGTTGCGGCGGACGAAGACCGACACCCTCGCCCGGCGCCTGACGCCCGCGGGCGGCGAGGAACAGGTGCCCGCACCGCGGCTACGCCAAGGTGACCGGGTCGTCGTCGAAGCGGGCGAGTTCATCCCCGGTGACGGAGACGTCGTCGAGGGCATCGCCAGCGTGGACGAGTCGGCGATCACCGGCGAGTCCGCGCCGGTGATCCGCGAGGCGGGCGGCGACCGCTCGTCGGTGACCGGCGGCACCCGGGTGCTGTCCGACCGCATCGTCGTGGAGATCACCCAGAAGCCGGGAGAGAGCTTCATCGACCGGATGATCGCGCTGGTGGAAGGCGCGAACCGGCAGAAGACCCCGAACGAGATCGCGCTGAACATCCTGCTGGCCTCGTTGACGATCGTCTTCGTGCTCGCGGTCGCGACACTGCAGCCGCTGGCGATCTTCTCGAAAGCACAGCAGCCCGGTATCCCCGACACCTCGGCGCTGGGCGGCAACGGGGTGACCGGCATCGTCCTGGTGTCGCTGCTGGTCTGCCTGATCCCCACCACGATCGGTGCGCTGCTGTCGGCGATCGGCATCGCCGGCATGGACCGGCTGGTGCAACGCAACGTGCTGGCGATGAGCGGCCGGGCCGTGGAAGCCGCCGGTGATGTCAACACCCTGCTGCTGGACAAAACCGGGACGATCACAATCGGCAACCGGGAGGCACGCGAGTTCCTCCCGGTCGGCGGCACCGATGAGCACGAGCTGGCCAGGGCCGCGCAGCTGTCCTCGCTGGCCGACGAGACGCCCGAGGGCCGCTCCATCGTCATCTACGCCAAGAACACCTACGGCCTGCGGGAACGCGCCCCCGGCGAGTTGACCCACGCACGGTTCGTCGCGTTCACCGCGCAGACCCGGATGTCGGGGGTGGACCTCGGCGGCAGCGCCGGGGGCCAGCCGGCGAGCGAGGTCCGCAAGGGCGCGGCCAGCTCCGTCATGGCCTGGGTCACCGAACGCGGCGGGACGATCCCGCCGGACGCCGGTGAGCTGGTGGACGGCATCTCCGCCTCCGGCGGCACCCCGCTGCTGGTCGCCGAGGCCACGGACGGGGCTGCTCGGGTCCTCGGCATCGTCGCCCTGCGCGACATCGTCAAGCAGGGCATGCGGGAGCGGTTCGACGAGATGCGGCGGATGGGCATCCGGACAGTAATGATCACCGGTGACAACCCGCTGACCGCCCGCTCCATCGCCGAGGAGGCCGGGGTCGACGACTTCCTCGCCGAGGCGACCCCCGAGGACAAGCTCGCGCTGATCCGGCGGGAGCAGGAGGGTGGCAAGCTGGTCGCGATGACCGGCGACGGGACCAACGACGCTCCCGCGCTGGCCCAGGCCGACGTCGGCGTCGCCATGAACTCCGGCACGTCGGCGGCGAAGGAAGCCGGCAACATGGTCGACCTCGATTCCAACCCGACGAAGCTCATCGAGATCGTCGAAATCGGCAAGCAGCTCCTCATCACCCGCGGGGCGTTGACCACGTTCTCCATCGCCAACGACGTCGCCAAGTACTTCGCGATCATCCCGGCGATATTCGCCGCAGTGTACCCGGGCCTGGACACACTCAACATCATGCGGCTGCACAGCCCGCAGTCGGCGATCCTGTCCGCGGTCATCTTCAACGCTCTGGTCATCATCGCGCTGATCCCGCTCGCCCTGCGCGGGGTGCGCTATCGGCCGGCGAGCGCCTCGCGGATGCTGCGCCGTAACCTCTGCCTCTATGGTCTCGGCGGGCTGATCGTTCCGTTCATCGGCATCAAGCTCATCGATCTGGCCATCCAGTTCATCCCCGGAGCCCGGTGACTGTCATGTTCTCTCGCGTCCCTGTCTGGATCCGCCAGCACCTTGCCGCGCTACGGGCGATACTCGTCTTCACCATCCTGCTCGGCTTGGGCTACCCGCTGCTGGTTCTCGCCATCGCCCAGCTCCCCGGCCTGAAGGACAAGGCCGACGGCTCGTTCGTCCGCGATGCCAGGGGCACCGTGGCCGGCTCGAGCCTGATCGGCCAGTCGTTCACCGACGACAAGGGCAACCCGATCACGAAGTACTTCCAGAGCCGGCCGTCGGCGGCCGGCGGCGGCTACGACCCGACCGCGACCAGCGCGAGCAACCTGGGCCCGGAAAGCATCGTCGACACCCTGGCGGACCCGAACGTGACCGACGATTCCGGCAAGCAGAGCCTGCTCACCCAGGTCTGTGCCCGCAGCGCCGCGATCGGCACGCTCGAGGGCGTCGACGGGTCGCGGCCGAACTGCACGCCTGGCGGCGTCGGGGCCGTCCTGTCGGTGTTCTACGACCAGCCCGGCTACCAGGGCGCTGTCACCCGCGTGGTCAGTGTCAACGAGGAGTGCCCGGCTGCTCCGTTCATCACGAGTTTCGCCGGGGTGAAGGTCGAGTGCCACACCTTCGGTGACGATGTCTCCGCCGGCAAGCTGGTCGTCGTGCGTGGCGACGCACCCGCCACACCGGCGGTGCCTGCCGACGCGGTTACCGCCAGTGGCAGTGGGCTTGACCCCGATATCTCCCCCGCCTATGCCCGCCTGCAGGTCAACCGGGTGGCGAGGGCCCGTGGCCTCGATCCGGCCGTTGTCCGCGCGCTGGTCGACGACCACGTCCACGGCCGGGCGGTGGGCTTCCTGGGTGAGCCCACCGTCAACGTCCTCAACCTGAACAGGGCGCTGGAGCGGCTGCGCTGAAGCAGACTGCACAGTAGTCGCCAGCTGACAGCGGCCAGATGACAGCCGCCAAAACCCGGGGCACCGCGCACCCGTTCCGTGCCTGACCCGCTGGCGCGGATGAGCGGCCCGCGCCGAGGAACGGAGTCGGACATGCCCGGTCATGGTTCGGTCGGCGGAGCTGCCGACAAGGGGCGCGCGGCTCCGGCCAGCACCAGCCCCGCCGCGGGGGCCGCGCATCCGGCGCGCCGGCCATGAGCCGGGTCCTTGTCGTCGACGACGAGCCACAGCTCGTGCGTGCCCTGCGCATCAACCTGCATGCGCGCGGCTACGAGGTGCAGACCGCCGAGGACGGACGGCAGGCGCTCCGCCGCGCGGGCTCTTACCAGCCCGACATCATCCTGCTCGACCTGGGCCTGCCGGACCTTGATGGCGTTGAGATCATCCGCGGGGTTCGCGGCTGGAGCACGGTCCCGATCATCGTGCTGTCAGGCCGGGTCGGCAGCAGCGACAAGGTCGCGGCGCTCGACGCCGGGGCCGACGACTACGTCACCAAACCATTCGACATCGACGAATTGTTAGCACGCCTGCGCGCGGTGTCACGCCGTACGCCGGGCGGCGAGGACCTGGAACCGATCATCATCGGCAACTGCCAGATCGACCTCGCCGCCCATACGGTCACCTGTGCTGTGCCCGCGGCGAGGGCCGCCCGCGGCCCGGCCGTGCCGGCTGGGGCGGGCCGCGACGTCCGGCTCACCCCGACCGAGTGGGCGCTGCTGGAGGTCCTGCTACGCCACCCGGGCAAGCTGGTCAGCCAACGCCAGCTCCTCACCACGGTGTGGGGACCATCCACGCCAGACAGCCATTACCTGCGCGAATACATGGCCCGGCTCCGGCGCAAGCTGGAGCCCGACCCATCGCGCCCCCGCCACCTGCTCACCGAACCGGGCATGGGCTGCCGCTTCCGGCCATAAGAGGCTCCGGCGACAGGGGCGTGGATCACGGAGCGGGGCTGGGGTGCGTGCATCGCGAGGCGGTGGAGGGAGCCACCGGAGGTGGTGGGTGGCGACTGACGGCAACGTGGCGAGGTGCGTGCCCCAGCCCCGCGTCTTCCGGTGCCGCTGGCTGGGTACCGTGGCGAGGACGTGCCCGGACCGGCGTCGACGCCGACGGTTATTGATACCGGCACGATCCGTGGGAAGGCGGTGCCGCGGTGTTGAACAGGGGTGTTCGCCTCGTTCGCCGGATCGCGGTGACCACGGCCGGGGTGAGCGTGCTCGGGGTGGGCGTCGCGCTGCTCGCCCTGCCCGGCCCGGGGTTCCTCATCATCGCGCTGGGGTTCTTCATCCTGAGTCTGGAGTACGAATGGGCCCGCCGGCGGTTCGACAAGGCCCGGAAAAAGGCCGCCGACCTTGCTGACCAGGCCGCGGCGGCAATGTGGTCAGCCGCCTTCACGATCGTGTTCGGGCTTGGCATGGTTGCCGCCGGTATCGTGTGGATCACGGTGAAAGGGCTGCCCTTCTCCTCCGCGTGGACGGGAGGCAGCCTCATTTTCGGTGGCCTGGTGATTCTCGCCACGATGCTGGTCAGCTTGTGGCAGGCCAGGCAGGCGCGCAACGCCGGCCGGCTGACCCCGGCGCAGCTGCTCGACCGGGCGGAGGAACACCAACGCCGCGAGCGGGCGTCGGCCGTCTCTCCCTCCACCGCTGGAGGTTCCCAACCAGGTGAGCCACCGCCTGCCTGAGAGCGTGTGTGAGAACCCCCAGCACGATGGGCTTGTCGAAAGCATCGCGGCGTGGCTGGCCGACCGGCTGCCTGCCGGCCGCGATGGTCAGCGGGGCTTGGCTTCGCCGCCGCGCTCAATAATCCGCGGCGTGCGGCCCACAGCGATGGGCGTGCAAACACACTGCCAGGCAGAGCGTTTCTGCTGGAAGTGCATTGCACCGAAGGTGCAGGGATGGCATCCTTCTCTCAGCGGACCGGAACGCACCTCAGCCAGCCGGGGGAGTTCATACCAACTACGCGAAGATGAGGGGTGGCGCGTATCGCTCGTGACAGGCGCACTGAGGCGTTCCGGTCCCGAGTCCTGGTGACCCACACCGCCGGACCCCGCACCCGCTCGACGGCGAGCACATTGCCGTCACGCGCGCGGCCACACGTCGCCACACCCTGCGCTAGGAATCCACCGCCCGATCTGCGCAAGATGGAGTAGCGCTGGTCTCCAGAGGATTCCCTGTTTGGCCTACAGTTTCTGGATCTCTAGCGGAGAGAACGACTGGCCCCTGACCACCACTTCCAACTTACTAAGGTTCCCCGCATGATTCCAGTCCGAGATTCAAGCATCGACGAAACTGCGGCCAGGCTGCGGGCCGCCATGGTAGATGAACTCCGCGCATCGGACAACGGGATCGCGACGGAGGCTGTGGCCGCCTCCGTCGCGACGGTACCCCGACACCTGTTCGCCCCCGGGGAGTCGCTGGAGGCGGCGTACGCCGCCAACAAAGCACTGGTGATCAAACGTGACCAAAACGGAAGGGCGATTAGCTCCCTGTCGGCCACCCATATTCAGGCGGTCATGTTGGAGCAGGCCGAAATCGAGCCCGGCATGCGGATTCTGGAGGTCGGTTCGGGCGGCTACAACGCCGCCCTGATCCAGGAACTTGTCGGCGATCGTGGGTCGGTTACTTCGGTCGATATCGATCAAGAAATTGTTGTACGGGCGCGCGCCTGCCTCGATAAGGCGGGTTATGGCCATGTTGAGGTGGTGGTGGCTGACGCTGAGGCCGGTGTAGCCGAGAGATCCCCCTATGATCGGATCATCGTCACAGCTGGGGCCTACGACCTCCCACCCGCATGGCTGGATCAGCTGTCCGATCGTGGCAGAATCGTCGTGCCGCTACGGATCAGAGGGCTGACGCGTTCTATCGCATTCGACCGGATCAGCACGGACGGAAAGGCGAGCCTGATCAGCCGTGGCTATCGTCTGTGCGGCTTTGTTCCCATGCAGGGCGTTGGCTCGCGCCGCGAGCAAGTGGTTCCGTTGACCGACGATGCCGCGCTGCGTGTCGACGACGGGTTGTGGGATTACGACGTAGAGGCACTGCGGCAGGCACTGGACTCTCCACGGCTGGAACGTTGGTCGGGAGCTCCTTTCGACCTGCCTGATGAACTGGAGCTTTTCCTCGTCACCAACGTGTCGCAGGCCGCAATGCTGCATGTGGATGAGAAACTCGTCAAGAGTGGCCAGTTCGCTCCCTCAACAGCTAGAGGCGTACCCACCCTGATAGACAACGGTAGCTTCGCCTACCGCACAAAGCGTGCGAATGAGAAAACTGGCGGATTCGAGAGTGGCGTATTCGCCCACGGTCCCGATGCCGAGGGCGTGGCCGAGCAATATATCGAGCTACTTCGCCGGTGGGCGCGAGACCACCGGCGCCGCAGCGCCGCGCGCATCCAATACTTCCCGAAGGAATCTGACATGCCTGCACAGTTCGTGGGTCTCATCCCGAAACGGCACGGCGCTGTTGAAGTGACCTGGCCATAGACTTCCGGACTCCCGGTCGAATGTCGCCGGGAGTCCGGAAAACGCAACACCACCACGAAGGAGGGTCTGCATGTCCATCCAGTTCGACGATCCAGTACCGGCTGGAGTCCCGCAAGCGGGACCGGGTCAAGAGGGAGCGGGTCAAGAGGAGGACTTCACAGAATGGGACCTGGACATCTCAATCGTCGAGTCCGGGCCGGCCGCTGACCGGCTCATCCGGATGACCGACGACGGCTGCGGCAAGACGTGCGAGTCGGCCTGTACGACCACCTGCCCGTAGCGGGCGCCACCCGCGCCTCGACGGCTGAAGTACGCGGCGTCCGTCCGGGCGCACCCCACCTGGACGGACGCCGCCCCACCATCGGGAGTGGCCGGTGTATCAGCATCTCGATTCCCTGGTGGTGCGCGCTTCCGTCGGCCGGCTAGTGGATGTGGCCAGCGGGCAATGGCCCGACCTGGTGGAACAGACGGACACGCCAGGCTCTATGCGTCCATGGTTGCGACGCACGATGCAAAATCCCGCCTTCACGATGGCGCTTGAACAAGCCAGCCCGGTCCTAGCCCGTCGTGTTCGCGACATCTGTGATGGACGACAGGTGTCCGAACCCGATGCGGGCCGCGCGGTGCTCTCCGTGATGCGCTACCTGCTTCGCGCGTCGGGGCGCGCCACGCCATTCGGCCTGTTCGCGGGCGTTGCACCAGCTCGAGTCGCCGACCGTACGTCGGCGCGTATAGGCGCGGGGCACCGCGCTGTTGCCCGGGTCGACGCCGTATGGCTTACGGCGCTGATCGAGCGTTTGGAAGCCGACCCGGCAATCTGGCCGCACCTGAAAGCGATGGCCAACAACCTCGTGTTCGAGCGTGATGGCTATCTCGCGTTGGAGCACCGCCCGAGCGGCGACGAGGCTGGTCCGCCGATGCACGTCCAGGTGCGCGCGACAGAACCGGTTAGGGCCGCGATGAGCATGGCGAGCCGCCCGATCCGGCTCGGGGATCTCACCGTCAGGCTAAGAGCCGATTCCCCGCTTGTCCCGGCCGGCATCGTCGATGCACTCATTGCGGATCTGGTAGCGCAGCGCCTCCTGCTCACAGAGCTGCGTCCCGCGATGACGGCAACCAACCCTCTTGATCATTTGATACGTGTTCTGCAAACAATGGTGGAAACCGAGCCTGCCAAGATCACCCTCCGTTTGGAAGAGATCGTCGAAAGGCTGCGGACGCATGACGGCGCGCCCAGCTGGGCCAGTGCGAGCACACATCGCGCGCGTCTTATCGAAGCGATGGCGGACATCCACCCAACAGCGGAGCTGGCGCTCGGGGTAGACCTACGGATGGACTGGGATCTGGCCGTGCCTCACTCCGTGGTAAACGAGGCGGCGACGGCAGCGGGCGTCTTGGTGCGCTTGGCTCGACGCTCCACGCTTAGCCCCGGTTGGGATGCCTGGCATGGTCGTTTCCTCGAACGGTACGGCCCACATGCCTTAGTCCCCGTACTCGACGTGGTCGACGCGGAGATCGGGCTAGGGTATCCGGCCGGTTACGTTGGAGTCAATGCTCCCGCGGGCGCCGCGCTGACCAATCGGGACGTGAAACTGCTGGCGGTGGCGCAGAGAGCCGCGCTGCGCCGAGAGCGGGAAGTGTTGCTGGACGAAATAATGATCAACGAATTAACGGTCATCGACCGGTCCGCCCGCATCCAGCCCACCACCGAACTCACCGTGCGCATCCACGCGGCAAGCGCATCTTCAGTAGACCGGGGGGAGTTCACCCTTGCGGTGGTTGGGGTGTCGCGGACAGCCGGCACAACGACCGGGCGTTTCCTGGACTTGTTCGACGACGCGGATCGTCGACGCATGTCCGCGCTCTACGCGAGCCTTCCCACCGTGAACCATGGCGCGCTCGTCGTCCAGATCTCGGCACCCACGCGATACCCGGTCACCGACACCGTGGCACGGGCCCCGCACGTGACGGGACATCTGCTCTCACTAGGCGAGTACCACGACGGCCGGGGCGTTGAGAGCGAGAACCGGATCACGCTCGACGACATCGCGGTCACAGCGGACGTGCACGGGATCTACCTGCTCTCCCTATCCCGGCGCCAACTGGTGGAACCGGTGGTGCTCAACGCTGTGGAGCCAGTTCGCCGCGCGCAACCGCTGGTGCGGTTCCTTGCCGAAGCCACGGGCGCGCTGAGTGTTCCCTGCACCCCCTTCGACTGGGGCGCCGCAGCCAGGCTGCCCTTCCTGCCGGCGCTGCGGTATGGGCGCACGATCCTCTCCCCGGCGCGGTGGCTCCTCGAGGCTGCCGATCTACCCCCCGCTCCGGCCGGCTGGCAGGAGTGGGATCGCGCACTGGCCAGGTGGCGGGAGCTGATAGCACTCCCAGCAGCCGTCTACCTTGGCGAAGGTGACCAACGCATCGGCCTAGACCTGTCTGAGCCGGCCCACCGAGTGCTGCTGCGCTCCCAGCTTGACCGCGCCGGCACCGTCCTGCTGCGCGCCGCCCCCGAACCCGAAGCAGCGGGTTGGACCGATGGGCACGCTCACGAAATCGTCATCCCCCTAGTCGCTGCCGCCCCACCGCCGCCGACGACGCCCCGAGCACGGGAAACACACCTCGTCGGCCGCGATGAAGGAGATCTTCCCTGCTGCGGCTCGCGGTTCTCGATCAAGCTCTACGCCAGACCCGCCTCCCAGGACAGCATCATCGTCCGTCATATGCCGCACCTGCTGAACGAACTGGGTGAATTGCTAACGACAGCCCCGGCGCGGTCCTGGTTCGTGCGCTACCACGATCCCGCCGAGCATCTGCGTGTGCGGCTCCTTGTCCCCGCCGACGGCTACGCGCAAGCCGCCACCCGGATCGGCCTGTGGACCCAGCGCCTGCGCCGGGCCGGTCTGATCTCCCACGCACAATGGGACACCTACTTCCCCGAGACCGCGCGATTCGGGGGCGCGGCGGCTATGGACGCGGCCGAGGCGTACTTTGCCGCCGACTCCGCCGCCGCACTGACGCAACTTGCCGCCAGCCGCGAGAAAGGCGGTCCCGATACACGCGCCCTAACCGCCGCGAGCATGCTTGACATCGTGATCGGCTTGCTCGCCGACCCAACCGCGGCGATGAGCTGGCTGATCGGCCACACCCGGACGGAACCGTCCGCACCCGCCCGAGAACTCTACAAGCAGGCCCTTGCGCTGGCGAATCCGATTGATCAGCGTGAGCTGGCCGCACAGCCAGGAGGCACGCACGTCGTCTCCCGCTGGGCGCTGCGGCGCGAAGCACTTGCCACCTACCGGCGGGTGCTCGAAGAGACCAGCGCCGCGGATCCCAGCGTCCTGCTGCCCGATCTCCTGCATCTTCACCACGTCCGCATGGCCGGAACCAGCCCAGCGGGCGAACGCGCGTGTCTGCACCTGGCTCGCGCCGCCGCGCTGAGCTGGACCGCGCGAGCGAGGAATAGATCATGATCCGATCAAACCCGGACGCGCTGGCCGTGGCGGACTCCATCGCCGAAGCGCTAGCCGACCCGCGCACCGCGTGGGCCGCCGCACCGTCGACCGGAGGAAGGGCTTGGCCGCAGTCCCTCGCCAGCGGTGCGGCGGGCATCGCCCTGCTGCATATCGAACGGGCTTACTCCGGCCGTGGCGACTGGACTACGGCGCACGCCTGGCTGTCCGCCGCAGCCTCCAGCGAAATCACCGCGGCGGCCAACGCCGGATTGTTCTTCGGGGCTCCCGCCCTGGCATATGCCAGCCATCTCGCCGCCGGACCATCGGGCAAATACCGCCGTGCCCTCAACAAGCTCGATCGGGCCGTCATCGCGATGACGCGAAGTCGCCTGATCGCGGCAAACGCGCGAATCGACCGCGGTCAACGACCCGCGATGAAGGAGTTCGACCTCATCCGGGGCCTGGCCGGAATGGGCATTTACCATCTTCGTCGCCACTCAGAGCACGAGATCGCCAGCGCACTGTTCACATACTTGGTACGGCTGACCCAACCGCTCCGCGCGAAAGGCGATTTCCCACCCTGGTGGACCGACGTAGCACCCAACGGCGAGCCAAGCCCAGAATACCCGCGGGGCCACGGGAACTTCGGACTCGCGCACGGCATCGGCTCCGTTCTGGCACTACTCTCCCTGGTCCGCCTTCGAGGCTTACCGGTTGTCGGGGCTGACGAAGCAATAGCACGAATCTGCGCGTGGACCGACCTGTGGCGCCAACACGGCGATGCCGGTCCGTGGTGGCCAGGATTCATCACCGTCAACCAGGTCCGCGAGCGCCGCGTCGAGCCGACGCTACGACCGCGGCCCTCGTGGTGTTACGGGATCAGCGGTACCGCGCGCGCCCAGCAACTCGCCGGCATGGCCCTCGGCGACGCGGCACGGCAGCAGGCCGCGGAAAGCGCGTTGCTCGCGGTGCTGCGGGACCACACACAAATGGATCAGCTGCCCGAGATCGGGCTGTGTCACGGAACAGCTGGACTACTCCAAGCCACCTGGCGGATGGCCACCGACACCCGAAACTCTGACATCGCCTCCGAACTCCCTGGCCTGACAGCAAGACTAATCAGACAAATAGATCATCCCATACGTAACCCCGAACTTCTCGACGGCGCGGCCGGGGCCGCGCTCGCCCTGCATACCGCAGGCACCGGTACCGTCCCGATATCCGGCTGGGATGCGTTCCTCCTACTAACCTGACCTGGAGCCGACAACATGGACACCTGCCCCTGGCACCAAGTCGACGTTGCCTTTGCCGACTGGGCGCGTGCCGAGAACACTGCCCTAACCCACCTGGCCCCCGTTCTGGACACAGCCGAGACCAATCAGCTCATTGCATCCTGGTACTTTGTGCGCAAAGCTCCGTGCTGGCGGATTCGCTATCTGCCCCACCGACCGGCAGGAACGGCGCAAACGTACATCCAGCGCCACCTCGACGACCTCAAACGCGCACGTCATATCGAAAATTTCACCCCCGCCATTTACGAGCCTGAAATCCACGCATTCGGCGGAATCGAAAGCATGGATACCACCCACCGTCTCTTTCATCGCGACAGCCGGCACCTGCTCACCTATCTCCAGGACACGAAGCATGCGCCAGCCAGCAGGCACCGCCGTGAGCTGTCAATCATCCTGTGCGCGAACCTGCTCCACACCGCTGGACTCGACTGGTACGAGGAAGGAGATGTCTGGGCCCGGGTAGCTGCTCACCGCGAACCACCTGAGCGAGTCTCCGAGGACAAAGCTGACTTACTGCAGGTTCGCTTGCGACGGCTACTGAGCGTCGACACTGGCGGCCTGACAGGTGGCGGCTTCCCCCTCGCCTTCGCCGATGGATGGGCCCGCGCTTTTGCCGCCGCTGGAACGGAACTGGCCGACCTGGCGGCCCACGGGCTGCTCCATCGCGGATTGCGCGCGGTCCTAGCCCACCACATCATATTTACCTGGAACCGGCATGGAATTCCACACGCTACCCAGGCCGTGATCGCCTATACAGCCAAAACTGTAGTGTTCGGGCCTGATCTCACAGCGGATCATCAAACTCGGAAAATGGCAGACTGTGAACAGTGACCGCGCGGACCAGCTGACCGAGAACGATCTCGCTTGGTTTCCGCTTGTGCAACGCACCCGCCCTCCGGGCCTTCCCTTGGAGATCAGGGTCAGACAATTGCGGGACCTGGTCGCACAGGCAGAAAGCAACGATCAATGTTCCCGCGCGGCCGAAGTATGCAACAAAGCCGCATTGATCGCCTCAGACTGCGGACAGTCGGAACTCGCCCGATCCCTGTGTTGGCGACAGTACGACGTATTCAATCAAGCGCGACCATTACCCACCTCAACCACCGAACTCGCCCTCCAGCCGGTATTGAACCTGCCGCGCCAGCTGATTCGCGAGGGTGACGGCGATGGCGCCTACGCGATGCTCCACGCCCTCTACCGTGCCGCACGCGGCCGAACGGAAGCCATGATCGACGGACGATATGTGAGCCTCCGGAACGTCACGTGCGCTGCCGACGATCATCGGCTGACCTGCACGGTGATCTGGGCGGCGCTCCTAGCCGACGGTGCCCGTGCGCTCGCACGGGCCGGACGCTGGCAAGAAGCCGCGCAGCGCGCGGCGGCCCACCGCGGCGTCGGCAGACGACCGCTCGACGGCCGGCAAGTCACGATCCTGGCGCTCGCGCAGAACGGTCAGCCAGAGCAGGCCGCCGCTCTGGTCGAGCAGAGTGTTACCCTCGAACCCTGGGAGCGCGCGGTGCAAAGTCTCCTACGCGTCCACTGTCTGCGCGCGGCCGGCGCCGACGCCAGCCTCCACATCTCGCCGATGCTCACAACCGTGCTCTACGTGCTGCGACAGCCGGACCCGTCCACCGCGGTGTTCCGCGCCAGGGCTGGCATGATCGCGCTTGGTCTCGCCCACCAGCACGATGATCCGCAGGTCCAAGCACTACATGAAGCGCTGATCGATAGTGCGTTCGGTGACACATACGTAGCCCGGGACGCGCTCGCCCACCGGATCTTGCCCGAGAAAACGACAGCAGGCCAGGCCCGGGACCTGGCCGATCTAGTCAGGGCCTCCGGGCTCGGCGCTGGAGCGATCCCCGAGCCGATGTACGGCGACTTGATGGACGCGGCGGCATCTGCCGAAGATCAACTAAGAGCTGATCTGGATCAGCTCAACGCGGACAGTCGCGGTAGCACAGCGGCAAGCTGAGCGGCGCACCAGCTCACGCACGAGAAGGCGTCAGTCGAACTGCCTGTCGCGAACGCCTGCGAGGAAGGCCATCCACTCGGCCTTCGTGAACTCAAGTACCGGACCATGAGGGTCCTTGGAGTCACGGACAGCCCGGCCCTCGCCGGGGGTAACAGCGACTTCGACACAGTCGCCTCCGTTGCCGCCGCTGTAGCTGCTCTTGCGCCAGACGAGTTCAGCAGGGACGCGGGTGGGGTCGTATGGGGTGGTACTCATGTCAGTGCCTCCACCGCCTCAACGATCAGTTCGCGGGACCGTTCTGGGTCGAGGGCGGCAGCCCGCAGACGGTTCATGGCCAGCTTATACCGGCGCAGATCGGGCTCCCGCTCCAGGTAGAGCCCACTGTGGAGCTGATCCATGTGAACGACCTCACCGCCCGTCGATCCGGCGAAAGTCATGATCGTGAATGGGTAGCCGAAAGCGGCATAGGCGCCGAACGTGAAGGGCAGCACCTGGATGGTGATGTTCGGCTGCGTCGCGCAACTCGCAAGATGATCGAGCTGCGCTCGCATGACATCGACGCCACCAACGTGGCGCCGCAGGACGGACTCGTCGAGGACGGCCCAGAGAGTCAGGGGGTCCTCGCTGCCGAGCCGCTTCTGACGTTCCATGCGGACGGTGACCCGCCGGTCGATCTCGTCGTCGTCCAGGCTGGTGTTGGCTGCCCGGAGGACCGCACGGGCGTACTCGGGCGTCTGTAGCAGGCCGGGAACGATCTGCGTCTCGAACTTGTCCACGCTCACCGCGCTGTTCTCCGCGGCCATGAACCGCTCGAACCACCGGGGCACGGCGTCGGGAAAGCTGTGCCACCAGTCCCGCTGGCGAGAATCCCGCACCAGGTCGAGCAGTTGGCCACGGAGGTCGTCACTCGTCACGCGATAGCGGTCCAGCAGCTTCGTGACATCCCGAGTCCGATGGACGCCGACTCCGGTCTCCATCCGACTGATCTTCGAGCCCGAACAGCCAAGGTGCTCCGCGGCTTCGTCGATGGTGACATCAGCTGCCTCTCGCAGACGGCGCAGCTCGGCACCGACCTGACGGCGCCGCATCGTTGGGCTCGTCTCGCTAGGCACGAACCGCTCCTTTTCTCGGGCGAGGTGACGACAAGTCTGGCACACCCGACCAGGCACCGCCAGCGCATCCCATGGCAAGGCCAACTCGAACGAAGCGTACTGCTGCGCATTGCATCCTGGGGCTGGCAAGCCTACGTAAGGGGGCGCGCTGGCGGGTGCAAGCGTCGCGCCGGGCAGTGCCGATCAGGTGCGGCATCCACTGGCCCGGCGGAACAGGTCTGCCGGCAGGCAGTCCCGACACTGGCGATCTTCTAGTACCGCCGACCATGTATGCATGGTCTCACTCTCCGCGTTCGTTACGCGCTGAAAAACGATGGGCTCAGGCCGTGAATCGGACCGGCAGACGCGTCAGGCCACGGATGAGGATGTTCGGCTTGTAGGGGGGGTCAGCGCTGAGCAGCTCGGCGGACCTGACGCGACGCACCAGCGCGCTGAGGAAGATCTCCATCTCCAGCAGGGCGAGCGGCGCGCCCAGGCAGTAGTGGTGGCCGAGGCTGAAGGACAGGTGGCGGGAGACCGGACGCTCCCCGAAGAAGCGGGTGACGTCGAGCCGGTCCGGTTCGACGTAGGCGTCCGGGTCGCGGTTCGCGCAGGCGATCAGAGCGACCACGCCTTCCCCCGGAGCGAAGGTACGGCCGCCGACCACGAGCTCCCGCTTGGCCGCACGGGTGTTCAGGTGGATGGGCGAATCGTAGCGCAGCAACTCGTCGACGGCCCGGGGAATCAGCTCCGGCCGCCCGCGCAGCAGCTCGAGCTGATCGGTGTTGCGCAGCAGGGCGAGGGAGCCATTGCCGACCAGGTTCACGGTCGTCTCATGGCCCGCAATGATCAGAGTGATACAGGTGCCAAGCACCTCGTCCGCGGTGAGCCTGTCGCCCTGCTCCTCCACCGCGGCCAGGGAACTGATCAGATCGTCTCCGGGGCTACGCCGCCGTTCGTCGACAAGCGCGCGGAAGTACGCGGCGAACTCGGGGAGCGCCTCGTTACGGGCGGCAAGCGCTTCGGCGGTCAGGTAGACGTCCGGATCGAACGCGTGCGAAAGCGCCTGCGACCATTTCTGCACAAGCGGGTGGTCACCGGTGGGCACGCCCAGGATCTCGCAGATCACGGTGAGCGGCAGCGGGTAGGCCATCATCTCGATCAGGTCGAACTCGCCGGCGTCCAGCGCGGCGTCGAACAGGCTGTCGACCAGTTCGGTGATACGTGGCCGGAGCTCGGCCACCCGCCGTGCGGTGAAACCCTTGGTGACCAGGCCACGTAGCCGGGTGTGATCAGGCGGCTCCATCCACAGGAATGTGTCGGGGAAGGCGGCTGCCGGAATCGTGGGGTGCAGCTGCTCCGCCTCCTTGTCATGGCCCCAGTCCGCACTCTGCAAGATTGTGACGCAGTCCGTGTAACGGGTTGCCAGGTGCAGCCCGAAGGCTGACATGTGCAGCGGCCCGGCGTCGCGCAGGGCCCGGTATCGCGAGTAGGGGTCGGCGCGGTTCGCGGGCTCGAACAGCTCATCCAGGAGAGGCGGTACGGCAGCGTCGTTCCGCGTCCGCGCCGGGGTGGTCGCCAGATCCATTTCGGCTCCCTCGCACGATTCTTCGGCACTTCTCCGGTCGCCGGGCACAAGCGCCGACGGCAGGGACTGATATGCCGGCGCCGACGCCTGGACGGACATTGGCGAGCGTGTCGGATCGACCGGTAAAGTAATATATCAACAGAGCCGACCGGCACTGCGGTGAACAGTTCGTTTACCTGACGCGACACATTCCTTACGAACTCCCTCCCGGCCGGATCGCATTCCTTCCGGTTATTGCGGCGACAAATAGATCTATCGGAGCATCCGATAACCGAGAGACCGCGTAAAAGAATGATAATAAGGTCGATGCCAGCGCTCCCATATACCGGCGGCGAGCACATGACGGCCACGGAGGCGTGATGGCACACGGCGGGACGGTCCGGCACCCGGGCCAAGGACGCGGGACCGACGTTGATGATCTGTCCCAGGCTCGGCCCGCCCCGACCGCCGCGACCGGCGGCGAACGTGCCCACGCGGTTGTCCTCGGCGCCGGTATCGCCGGGCTGCTCGCGGCCCGAGTGCTCGCGGAAAGCTTCGACCGGGTCACCGTCTTCGAACGGGACGTTCTGGTGACCGCGGACCCACGCCGCGGCGTCCCCCAGGGCCGGCACCTGCACGGCCTGCTCGACCGCGGCCGCCAGATCATGGAGGAGCTGTTTCCCGGGCTGACCGCCGAGCTCGGCGCGAGGGGCGCTCCGGCGATCGAGACGCTGGTGGGTTCCCGCTGGTACCTGCGGGGGCTACGGGTGCACCCCACCGAGACCGGACTGATCTCGCTCCTTGCCAGCAGGCCGTTGCTGGAAGCCGTCATACAGGCGAATCTGCGTGGGATGCCGGGTGTGGAGCTCGTCCAGCGGGCAGTGGCGACCGGGCTTGTCGCGGCTCCCCATGCGCGCGAACGCATCATCGGCGTGCGGATCGTCCGGGCGGGGCGGAGCGCTCCCGACGGCTTGCGGCCGGAGCCCACGGCCGCCGATGGGGCGGAGTTCGTCAGTGCGGACCTCGTCGTCGACGCGACCGGGCGTGGCTCCCGCGGTGCGGACTGGCTCACCGCCCTCGGCCTGCCCCGGCCCCTGGAACAGCGGGTCGACGTGGACCTCGGCTACGCGTCACGGCTCTACCGGCGTGATCCCAAAGACCTTGGCGGGCAGCGCTCCATCATTGTTTCCACGATGCCCGGGTCCCGCGGTGGCGGCGCCGTGGCGCTGGAGGGTGAACGCTGGCAGATAACGCTCGCCGGCATGCTCGGGGACCATCCGCCGGCGGACCCCGACGGTTTCGAAGCGTTCGCCCGGACGCTGCCCGTACCCGACATCCACGATCTGATCTCTTCGGCACACGCGCTGACCGACCCGATCCCCCACCGGTTCTCCGGCTCGCTGCGGCGGCGCTACGAGCGCCTGCGGAACCCACCCGCGGGGTTCCTCGCCATAGGCGACGCGATCTGCAGCTTCAATCCGCTCTACGCCCAGGGGATGACCGTGGCGGCTCAGCAGGCGCTGGCCCTGCGGAACTGCCTGCGGGTCGCCGGCCCGGATCTGCCGGCCCGTTTCTACCGACAGGCCAGCTGCCTCGTGGACGCGGCCTGGGAGCTGGCGACCGGCGCCGACCTGCGCTATCCCGGCGTCCAGGGGCGGCGCGGCCTACGTGGCCGGCTGGTCGGGGCATACGGGGAGCGGGTACAGATCGCCGCGCATCGCGATGCCGCCGTGGCCCGTGCACTGATGAACTGGTTGAACCTCGTGGACGCTCCCACCGCCTTGCTCAGGCCCACCGTGATAGCCGGAGTCCTCCGGTATGGCCGGGCACACCCGCTCCAACCGATGCGGGTGCCGCCCGCCGCCCAGCACCGCTCCGGCTCCGGCTCCGGCTCCGGCTCCGGCTCCGGCTCCGGCTCCGGCTCTACATGATCAAAATATTGACCATCGCCGCCAGCTGGTGACATAGCCACAGTCCCGCCGCGAAAACCGGAAGTCGGTGGTGCCGGCGAGGCTGGTCGTCGACTATCGGTGGTGTGCCCGTCCCTCATCAGAAAGCCTCACAGCCGGAGTACTGGGCCACTATCGCGGCCACCACCGCGCCGGAGTCCGCGGGCCACGCTACCGGGCTTCCGTTCGTGGTCGGCCTGGACGACTCGGACACGCCATACGATGTGGTCGACGCCCTCGCGCTGGCCCCGTTCACGACGGGGGAACAGCCGTGGGCGCACAGCGCCCGGATCGACCGTCTCCGTTCAGGCGCGTCCCTGCTGCCACCCGACGCCAAAATACTACGTACGGTAATCGAAGACTCGCGTGACTCACGGCTCGCCGCGGGCGACGGCTGGACGTTGCGCGCGGTGCGCTGGCGCGGCGGCGGCGGTGAGGTGACCGTGACGGCGGTCAGTGAAGAACTGGCGCGCACGGTACTCAGCAGAGTTGTGCGCGAGGCCGTCGCCGAATCGGACGTCGACAGCGCCGTCACGATGGGCTTCTGGTACATGTCCGCGCGACGCGGCCCGACCCGTACCACCCGCAAGGCGGCCACGACGTCGTGGGCCTCGATCCGGGACAACTACTCCAGCAGCGCCCGCGACGCGCTGGACCGGCTCATGGCTGTCCGGCACGAAGCTCTGGCCGGCCGGCTGATTCTGTTGCACGGACCGGCTGGCACCGGAAAGACCACCGTCCTGCGGGCACTGGCCCACGAGTGGCGACGCTGGTGCCAGGTCGACTGCGTCTTGGACCCGGAGGCGCTGTTCGCCGACCCTGGATACCTGATGGAGGTCGCGATCGGCTTCGACAGCGACGAGGACGACTCCGACGATAATGACCATGCCCACGATGGCGAAGGCCCTGGCCGGGGGGCGCTGGATCCGGTGCCCGGCGACCGCGGCACCGCACAGGCCGCCGAGCTGGGCGGTGTCCGGCGGCGATGGCGGCTGCTGGTGATCGAGGACTGCGACGAGCTCGTCCGCGGCGACACCCGGAGTTCCTCGGGGCAGGCGTTGTCACGGCTGCTCAACCTGACTGACGGCCTGGTCGGGCAGGGGCGGGACGTCCTTGTCGCGCTCACCACCAACGAGGATCTCGTCCGGCTGCACCCGGCAATCGTGCGTCCCGGCAGGTGCCTGGCTCAGGTCGAGGTGGGACCGCTGCCCCACGGCGAGGCCGTCACCTGGCTCGGGACCGCGCAGGGAGTCGGGCCGATGATGACGCTGGCCGAACTGTTCGCGCTCCGCGACGGCCGGGCACCGGTGCGGAGCACGCGGCCGGACCCGCATTCCGGCCTCTACCTGTGACGGCCCGGCCACCGGTAACCCGGCACCGGCCGTAGCTGGCTGGTGCGCTGTTTCGCCGCTATTCCGTCGCTATTCCGTCGCGGCTTCCCGCCGCAGGTAGCCGGACCCCACGAGGCTTTTTACCCGGACCTGCTCCCGCACCTGGTCAACGAATGTGTCTATCGGCATACGCTCCTCCTTGCCGGAGCGGTACCGCACGGACACCGACGAGTCCGCCACCTCCTGTCGGCCGACAACCACGACGAACGGGATCTTTCGCGTGATCGCGGTCCGCACCTTCGCGTTGAGCCGATTGTCACTCACGTCGACATCAGCCCGCAGGCCCGCCTGGAGGAGCCTGTCCCGCACCTCGTTCGCGTAACTCAGCAGCTCGTCGGAAATCGGGATGACCCGGACCTGCTCTGGCGCCAGCCACACGGGAAAGAGCCCGCCGAAGTGCTCTATCAAATATGCGACGAATCTCTCGTGCGAGCCGAGCGGGGCTCGGTGGAGCACGACCACCGACTTCTCCGACCCGTCGGAGTCGTGGTAAGTGAGCCCAAAGCGGTCGGGCGTATAGAGGTCGACCTGGTTGGTCGAGGCCGCGAACTCCTTACCCGTCACAGAACGGATCATGAAGTCGACCTTCGGGCCGTAATGCGCGGCCCCACCGATTTCCTCGACGTACGGAATCTCGGATTCCTCCATCGCCTCTCGCGTGATCCGCTCGGCATCCGCCCACATCCGCTCATCGTCGTGGTACTTCGCCGTGTTCGACGGATCGCGCAATGCCAGGATCATATAGAAGTCGGTGATGCCGAGCGTCCGGTAATAGTCGGCATGCATCCGCATGACCTCGAGAAACTGATCCTTCGCCTGCTCGGCGGTGCAGTAGATGTGCGCGTCGTTCTGGGTGAAACCACGCGCCCGCATCAGTCCGTGCAGCTGCCCGCTCCGCTCAAAGCGGTAGACCGTGCCGTACTCGGCCAGTTTTATCGGCAGCTCGCGATAGCTGTGCGGCCGCGCCTTGTAGACCATGTGATGGTGCGGGCAGTTCATTGGCTTGAGATAGTAGTTCTCACCCTCAATGTCGATGGGCGAGTAGAGGTCTTCGTTATAATACGGCAGATGCCCCGAAAGATAGTAGAGATCCTCTCGGGTGATATGCGGGGTCACTATCCGCTTGTACCCGAGCTGCCGCTCGGTTTCGCGCGCCCATCCCTCGAGCTCGTCCCGGATGATCGTGCCGTTTGGCAGCCAGAGCGGCAGCCCCTTGCCGATCTCCTTGCTGAACGCAAACAGATCCAGGTCCTCGCCGAGGCGGCGATGGTCGCGCCGGGCGGCTTCCTCCTGCATCCGAAGGTAATCCTTGAGCGCCTCGCGCGTCGGCCAGGCGGTCCCGTAGATGCGCTGGAGCTGGGGGTTCTTCTCGCTGCCCCGCCAGTATGCGGCGGCGCTGCGGGTGAGCGTGAAGGCGGGAATCAGTCTCGTGCTCGGCAGGTGCGGACCGCGGCACAGGTCAGACCAGCAGACCTTGTCCGTCACCCGGTCTATGTTGTCGTAGACAGTCAGGTCACCGCCGCCGACCTCCATGACCTCGCCAAGATCAAGACCGCTCTTGACGTCGATCAGCTCCAGCTTGTAGGGCTCGTCGGCGAGCTCGGCCCGCGCCGCCGCCGGAGACAGGAACACGCGCCGCCGGAAGAGCTGGCCGGCCTTTACGATCTCGCGCATGCGCTGCTCGATACGATCGAGGTCTTCTGGCTGGAATGGCTTCAGGACGTCGAAATCGTAGTAGAAACCATTCTCGATCGGCGGGCCGATGCCGAGCCTGGCTTTGGGGAAAAGTTCCTGGACCGCCTGGGCGAGGACGTGCGCGGTCGAGTGCCGCAACACGCGCAGCCCGTCCGGGCTGGACATCGGCACCGCTTCGACGTCGAGATCGGTGTCGGGAGCCCAGTCGAGATCTCTCAGAACGCCATCAGGACTCCGGACCACGACGATCGCGTTGGGCCCGACGAGCGGCAGTTTCGCAGCGGCGATCGCCTGGGCAGCCATCGTCCCGGCCGGGACGACGACGCGCTCGGCCACGGCTTCGGGACGAGATGCAGGCACTTCGAAGTCTCCTTGGATCGGTTTGGACCGGTTTGGATCAGGTACAGCCGAGACATGCTGTGACAGCCGCTGTCCATAGCCTAGAGGCTGGGTAACGTATCTCCGCCGCGCGGCACCCGGGACGGTGCCTGGCGCAGGTCGAGGTGGGACCCCTGCCCTGCGCCGCGGCCACCCACCGCGTGGCTCGGGTCCGCTCAGGGCGTCGCGCCGTCAGACGGGTGCGCGAACCGGGAGGCCCTGCTCCCCTGCCGCGGAAGCCAGCCGCCTGTCGTAGGTGACGAAGCCGTCCAGCCCGTTCCCCAGGTAGAGGGCCGTCGCGAGATGGATGGCGTCCAGCGAACGGAGCCCGACGCCGGGAAGCCGGCTGGCGGTCTCGACGACGGCGTGCGCGATGTCCACCCGTCCGACCCGGGTAAGCAGCAGGTCGGCATCGGGGAGCAACGACGGATCTTCGCGCAGCACGGCCCGCCTGGTCTCCACAACCAGAAGCACACTGGAGACCAGCGGCATCCCGCGCCGTGCGGTGAGGAAATCTCGCAGCGCGGGCGTCTCCTGTTCGGCCCGGACCAGCTTCACGAAGGCCGATGTGTCAAGGTAGATCACCAGCGCTCTTCGTCCCGCAGCTCTTCCACGACGGCGGACAACGGTCGGGTACCGACAGGCGCGGCGGGCGGCGGTAGGAGGTCCAGAATGCTTCCGACCGCGGGCTCGTAGTGGCCGGCGGCGACAAGCCGATCCAACGGCGATCCTGCGTCGGCGGGCACGAGGTAGGCCACCAGGACGCCCCGGTCGGTCACCGCGACCCGCTGGCCGCTGCTGGCCAGGGCCACATAGCGGGACGCGTGCTGGCGCAGCTCACGAATACCGATCGATTCCATACCCCAATGTAGCACCCATGTGCTACACATGACACCCGCAAACCCCGACAGAGGCAGAGCTTCCCCGCTTCACGCTCCCCTCATCCATGCGCCATATCCAGCCGGCGCAGGTGCCCGACGGGTTACTCGCCAGCCGTGAACTCGCTGATGCCGATCACGTTGGGCTGGGCGTGCACGCATCGATAGATCATGGCTTTGTCCGCTGGCGAGGCGTACGTGACGTTGTAACGCAGCGGGTACACGCGGCTGGACTGGGCCGTGTTGTGATCACGTGCCTCCTGGACGGCCTGGCCAGCTGTGGGGCACGCGGCGCGGACCGCGTCCTTCTGCGCGTCCGTGGCGGTGGGGGTGAAGTAAACCACCGCCTCGATCCGTGGCGGTGGTCCGGCGACCGAGGCATACACGCCAAAAGCGGCCAGTGCGGCGAACGCCAGCCCGCCCAGCAGCACCCAGCGCCGGTGACGCCGGTCGACGAGGGCCCGAGCCAACCGCGCCGCGGCCGGCTCGGGTGAGCGCCGGGCCCTCGCCCGTGGAGCGGTGTCCGGGACGTCCTGCGAGGTCACGAGCCTCCTTCGGACGAGATCAGGCAGAAACGATAGCGGTTGGGGTGGCCGGTTAGGATGGTCAGCTGGGGTCGGCAGCGGCGCAGCGACAATCCTGATCTTGATCCGTCACCGGATCGCCACCAGTACGGCGTGCCCCTAACTTAGCCGTTTCGATGAGGCCTTAAGGTAAGCGCTCTTGCCCGCGCAAACGCGAGCGATGTTCATCACACCGACCTGTCCAAGCCGGCCAGGGACGACGTGAGCATGGGGGACCAGCGGGGATCGCGAGGCGATCTGTCGGGACGGCCTCCTCGCGTCGTCGCAGGCCCCAAGAAACCCCGGAGAGACCGTGCCCTCCCGTATCGAGGACTACGCGGTGATAGGCGACACCCATTCGGCCGCGCTGGTCTCCAGGGACGGCTCGATTGACTGGCTGTGCCTACCGCGGTTCGACTCGACCGCCTGCTTCGCCGCGCTGCTCGGCGATGAGGACTCCGGTCACTGGAAGATCGCTCCGGTCGGTCCCGTGCTCGCGGTGAGCCGCCGCTACCGGGGCGACACCCTTGTCCTGGAAACCGACATGACCACGGCGACCGGAACCGTGCGCATCGTCGACGCCATGTACCCGAGGTCAGGCGAGCACATCGTGCTGCGGCTGGTCGAAGGCATCGAGGGGAACGTGCGGATGCGCAGCGAGACCCGCATCCGGTTCGACTACGGCTCGATCGTCCCATGGGTGCGGCGGCTGGATGACCACACGATCGTCGCGGTCGCCGGGCCGGACGCGGTCACCCTGCGTACCACCGCGCCGATGGAAGGCCATGACATGGCCACCTACGCGGAGTTCACCGTCTCCGCTGGCCAGTCCGTGCCGTTCTCCCTGACCTGGTGCCCCTCGCACCGGCCGGCGCACACCCTGATCGACGTCCGTCGGGCGATCGACCTCACCGAGTCGTGGTGGGCGGAGTGGATGGCCGGCTGCACCTACGACGGGCAGTGGCAGGAGGCGGTCCGGCGTTCCCTGATCACCCTCAAGGCGCTGACGTACGCGCCCACCGGCGGCATCGTCGCCGCGGTCACCACGTCGCTGCCGGAGATGATCGGCGGCGTCCGCAACTGGGACTACCGTTACTGCTGGCTGCGCGATGCCACCATCACCCTGCTCGCGCTGCTCGATGCCGGGTTCACCAGCGAGGCCACCGCATGGCGGGAGTGGCTGCTGCGCGCGGTGGCCGGTGACCCCTCTCGAGTACAGATCATGTACGGGGTCGGCGGTGAGCGCCGGCTCACCGAATACGAGGTGCCGTGGCTGCCCGGCTACGAGGGCTCCGCGCCCGTCCGGGTCGGCAACGGCGCCGTCGAGCAGTTCCAGCTGGACGTCTACGGCGAGGTGCTCGATGCGCTGCACGTGGCCCGGATGGCGACCGATGTGGACGGTCACGACGACTCCTGGGCCCTGCAGACCAAGCTGATGGACTTCCTGGAGACCGGGTGGCGCAAGCCCGACGAGGGCATCTGGGAGGTGCGCGGGCCACGGCGGGACTTCGTGCACTCCAAGGTGATGGCCTGGGTGGCGGCCGACAGAGCGATCAAGGGCATCACCGAGTCGGGCCTGCCCGGACCGCTGGAGCGCTGGAGCGCGCTGCGAGCCGAGATCCACAACGAGGTCTGCGTCCGTGGCTTCGACGCCGACCGCGGCACCTTCACGCAGTTCTACGGCTCCACCGAACTGGACGCGGCTCTGCTCTACATGCCGCTGGTCGGCTTCCTGCCCGCGACGGACCGACGGGTCGTGGGCACCGTGACCGCCATCGAACGCGAGCTCATGGAGGACGGCTTCGTCCTGCGCTACCCGACCGCCCCCGACGGTGCCGTGGACGGGCTGCCCGCTGGTGAGGGCGCGTTCCTGGCCTGTACCTTCTGGCTCGCCGACAACTACGCGCTGTCGGGCCGGGTCCACGAAGCCCAGGAGCTGTTCGAGCGGCTGCTGGCCCTGCGTAACGACGTAGGGCTGCTGGCCGAGGAGTACGACCCGCGGCTGGGGCGCATGGTCGGCAACTTCCCCCAGGCGTTCAGCCATGTGCCGCTGGTCAACACCGCGCGGACGCTGACGGACGCGCTTCGGGGCATGCCGCGCTCCCGCACCGACCGGGCATACCCTCCCGGCCACTTCTTCGGGTAGCCGGCAGGGATCCACCAGGGCGAACCACCCGTCCACATCCGCCGATACTGGGTACGGGCCACACCAACCGTGGCAGACAACCAAAGGGGGCAGCACACGTGGCGGGTCAGGTCGCGGTCATCGGCGGTGGGATTGTGGGGCTGGCAGTGGCCCGGCGGATCGGGCAGGCCGATCCGGGCGTGACCGTCACGGTCTTCGAAAAGGAGCACGACGTCGCCTGCCATCAGACCGGGCATAACAGCGGGGTGGTTCACGCCGGGCTCTACTACCAGCCCGGCTCGCTGAAGGCGACCCTGTGCCGGCGCGGTGTCGCGCTGCTGAAGGAGTACTGTGCCGTCCACCGCATCCGCTACGACGAATGCGGCAAGATTGTCGTAGCGGTCGACGACAGCGAGCTGGACAGGCTCGCCGACATCGCCGACCGGGCGCGCGCCAACGGCGTCCCGGGCACGGCCATGCTGGACGCGGACGGCCTGCGTCGCTACGAGCCGCATGCCCGTGGGGTGGCCGCGCTGCGCTCCCCCACGACCGCGATCGTGGACTACCAGGCCGTGGCCCGTGCGCTGCGTGACGACGTGCGGGACGCGGGCGGGTCGGTCCGCACCGGCGCCGAAGTCGTATCCGTCGACGACCGCGGTGACGGTGTCCACCTGGGCCTGCGGGTGCGGGGGACGGCCCGGGTGGCCCCCAACGGAAACCACGCGACCGCGTCGAGGGCTGGCGGCACGGTGACGGAGGTGTCCGAGACGGCCGGGCCGTTCGGCCTCGTCATCGCCTGCGCGGGGCTACAGTCCGACCAAGTCGCGAGGCTCACCGGCGAGGATCCCTCACCGCGGATCATCCCCTTCCGGGGCGAGTACTGGCTGCTGCGACCGCAACGCCGGGAGCTGGTACGAGGGCTGATCTATCCGGTGCCGGACCCGCGGTACCCCTTTCTCGGCATCCACCTCACCAGGCGGGTGGACGGCGAGGTCCTGGTCGGCCCGAACGCGGTGCTCGCGACCGCCCGGGAAGGGTACACAGCCCTGGCCGTCGATGGATCGGACCTGCGTCAGACGATCGCCTGGCCAGGCTTCCACAAGATGGCCCGCACGCACTGGCGGACCGGGGCGCGCGAGATCCTGTGGACGGCCAGCCGACGCGCGTTCGTGGCACAGGCCCGCCGGTATGTCCCGCAGCTGCGGGCCGCCGATGTCGTCAGGGGTCCCGCGGGCGTCCGCGCGCAGGCGGTCGCCCGCGACGGCGGCCTGGTGGATGACTTCGTGCTGTCGATCCGCGGACGGATCGTGCATGTGCGTAACGCACCGTCACCAGGTGCCACTGCGTCACTGGCGATCGCCGAGCACATCGTGAGCAAGGTCGTCGCGGAACCGGCCGCGTAAGAGCGACTGGCAATAGGGGACGCGGGTCACCCGGCCGCCACCCAGTGCGTGGCGCCGCAACCGTGGCTCGATCCCAAAACGGTGCCTTTGGCCTGTTGGTCTATCATGATGCTCATGGTCACGTTACGTGATCGGGGGGGCAGTCAGAACGTCGACCGGTTACCAAATGTAAAGTAGGGAAGTAGCCAGATGTTCCCTGTTCTTGGCGGACGCCGCCGATTCAGCCGGCGCCGAACGAGGATGACGGCGGCCGGTGTCGCCATTATCGGCCTGCTGTCCGCGCTCGCGGCGTGTCAGAATCCGACCGCTCCGACAAGCCCGACCGCCAGCCGCAGCCCCGACGCCACCGGCGCGTCCACCACCGTGTCGGAGGGTGTCGCGACAGTACCGGTGCCACCGGCCCAGCCCGGGATCGCCCCACCCGACTTCAGCACCTTCGCCAAGTGGAGTGATCCCGCGACGTGGGGGGGCACAGTCCCCGCCGCCGGTGCGGTCGTCACGGTCGCGGCGGGTCGACGGATACTCGTCGACGTCGACGTACCCAAACTGGGAGGCTTGGAGGTCGACGGCGACCTCGCCTTCGCGGACCGGCCGACGACGCTGCGCACGGCCTACATCATGGTGCACGGAAGCTTCTGGATGGGCACCGAAGGTGCCCCGCTCACCAGCGCCATCAGGCTCATCCTCGACGGGCGCCCGACCGACAACACGATGGGTATGGGCGCGGACGTCCTGGGCTCGATGGGTGGCCGCATCGAGATCCACGGCAGGGATTCCGGCCATACCTGGACGAAACTGTCACAGACGGCCAACGCTGGCGCCACCACTCTTTCGCTCATCGACCCCGTGTCGTGGCGTACCGGCGATCTGATCGTCGTCGCCTCCTCCGACCTCGACGTGAACCACAAGGAACGTGTCACGGTCGCCGGGGTCTCCGCGGACGGCAGAACAATCACGATCGACAGGCCGCTGGCCCACCGGCACGCGTCGATAGTCACCGCCCAGACCTCCGGCGGCGAGACCCGCTCGGTCGAGGAGCGGGCCGAGGTCGGCCTGCTGTCGCACAACATCGTCATCACCGGCCCGGATAACGCGGCGGCGACGAAGTTCGGCGGCCATGTCATGATCATGAAAGACGGCACGCTGCGCATGTCGAACACCGAACTCGACCACATGGGCCAGTTCGGCGTACTCGCCCGCTACCCGATCCACTGGCACTGGGCCGGCGACCAGAGCGCCTCGCTGGTGGACAACGTCAGCATCATCGACAGCTTCAACCGCATGGTCACCATCCACCGGAGCAACAACGTCCATGTCAACGGCGTGGTGGCCGATGAGACCTACGGCGCCGGCTTCTTCCTCGAAGATCGCGTCGAGGAAGGGAACGTACTGACCAACAACCTGGTGATGGGCGTCCGTCAGGTCCCGGCGGGTACCAGGCCGCTACGCGCGTCGGACCAGATCCCGTCGGAATTCTGGATCACCGATCCGAACAACATCCTGAGCGGCAACTCCGCGGCCGGCGGTGACGGCGTGGGTATCTGGTACGACTTCGACATGAACGCGGTCGACCCCGGCAACGCCAGCGACGACGCGATCCACGACGCGGTCGACAAACCGTTCGGTCTCAACCAGAACAGCACCGCCCACTCACACACCATCCACCCCGCCGACTTCCCGGCGGAAGGCGTCCCGGGTTCGGGCATCAGCGTCGAGGCCTACAACGGTGACTTCACCCGGCGCGGCCGGATGATCAATCCGAACGTGTGGAAGAACGAGGGCTTCGGACTGTGGATCGACGGTGCGCTCACGACCGACAACCCGACCGCCGCGAACAACAGCATCGCCCTCAACTGCCAGGACACCGCCATCAACAACGGCCTGCTCATCGGCAACAACACCGCCAACACCGGTACTGAGACAGGGCATATCCAGGCGCTGATCCGCTTCTATCACGGCCAGTGCGACACGAACGGGACCTGGCTCGCCAACTTCAAGCAGGCCGCCGGAGCGGATCCCGGGCTCGCGGCCATCAGCGACATCGGCGCGAGCACCTGGGACGCGACCAACCGGGTGAAGGGGCTGAAGTTCTTCGGCGACGGGTACCGCACCCTGTTCGCCAGCAACAGCCCGTACTTCGAAGCGGCGGAATCCGGCCACTCACACTGGTTCGCCGACCTCGACGGTTCGGTCAAGGGTGACGGAGTACCGGCGATCATCCACAACGACTCCGCGCTGCTGCGGTCACCCACGGACAGGACCATCTACAGCCGAGTCGGTCCGGATTACTTCCAGGGCGCGGACTTCGGCACCTGGAGCCCGCTCGACCGTGGCTTCATGCGCCTGCGCTTCGGCCTGGTCGACGACCACTGGACGTGGAAGCGCGCCGACGGCGTCACCGGCTACAGCGGCACCGTCGGCGTGGTCGAAGGCCAGCGCTACCAGGTGACCCCACCGTCCGGGGGAACGCTCAGCTCGCTCGACTTCGACATCCACGGGACCGATCCGGGTTTTGTCGACCTGGTCATCCCCTGGGCGGGCAGGTCGGCCCCCAGGGCCGGCTTCAAGTTCTGGGGCCAGGACGTCCCGGTGAAGATGGCGTCCAGCGTCGCCACCGTCGGCAAGGACGGTCAGTACTTCGTCTCCGGCGGAAACCTGTATCTGCGTATCGAGGTCGGCGGGACGGGCGTGACGTTCGGCAACGGCGGTGACCTGCGCAGCCTGTCCAACGCGGACCAGTACTGGACCATCAGGTAACGGCTCTGATCTCCGGGTACGCGACCAGATCTGGCCGTGTACCCGGAGCCGCGGGGCTTCTCCCAGTGACCCGGCTCAGTGGCTCAGTGGCTCAGCGCGGCGTCGCTGATGGCCGCCAGCAGCGGGAGGATGTGCGCCGACACCACGGTGGGGACACCGTGCTCGGCGCCGATACGCACCACCGCACCGATCAGAGCCTCGTGTTCCAGCGGGCGCCCCGCCAACCGGTCGTAGAGCATCGATGTGCCCGACCCGGCGGGCTGGTCACGCAGCCGCTCGATGATCAGTTCCGGCAGCTCGTCGGCAACGGCCGCACCGTCGGCGTGGGCGACAGCGACCGCTTCACGCATGATGGTCACCGCGAGCCGGGCCATGTCGTCCCGGCGCAGCACCTCCAGGCGCCGGCCGGTCAGCGCTGTGAGCGAGTTCGCCGCGGTGTTGGCGGTCAGTTTCGTCCAGGCCTCGACGGCGAAGCCGTCCACCGGTCGCACCAGCCCCGCGCTGGGCAGAACCCCGGCGAACCGGTCGGCGAGGGCGCCGGCCGGAACATGCAGGAAGCCGTAGTTGCGGTGCTCGACCACACCGGGCGCGACCGGTTCGGCGTTGATGTAGACGACGGTGGGGAGCACCCGCTCCGCGGGTACCACCGCCGCGACCCGCTCGGCCTGTCGGACACCGTTCTGGGCGATCACGACGACGGTGTCCGGACCGACCAGCCGGGTCAGCCAGGTGAGTGCCGCCGCGTTCTGATGGGCCTTGGTCGCCAACAGCACCCAGTCGACGGGCCTGGCATGCTCGGGGCTGGTCCAGACGGGCAGGTCGGCGCGGAACACCCCGTCAGGGCCCCGGAGCACCAGTTCGCCGAACCGCCGGCGCACGCAGAGCTGTACGTCAGCCCCCGCGGCCGCCGCTCGGGCGGCGAAGAACCCGCCGACCGCACCCACGCCCACGACCGCCAGCCGTCCCGCCATTGTCGTCGATCAGCCCATTTCCGTCATCAGGGGCCTGCTACCCTCAGTGCCCCAGGACGCGGCACAGGATCTGGTCGACACGCAGCCACGCGTCTTCGGAGATCGGGCCAAGAGAGTGGGACAGGGCCGAGGTCGGCAGCCAGGCGACCAGCTCGGGCAGGACGGTGCCGGGGATCGGGTCGGCGATGCAGGCGTCAGCGGCGTAGTCGTCCTGTGGCAGCGGGTCACCCGGGATGACCGGGCAGACGATCACCCGTCCGGTGCCGGCGTTGTTGTACATGTCCGCGGAGACGATCAGGGCATGGGCGAGGACATCGACGCGTGCCCACACCTCACCCTGCCGCACGCCGCAGTTCCTCCAGCCGGGTGTACTCGGCCACCAGGTAGCTCGCGGTGACGCCCAGCGCGGCGTTGCGCTGCCGCTGGCGGGCGAACCGAGCGGTCCAGATCGACTCGGCCAGCGTCTTGTCCACCCACGCCGACAGCGTCATGCCGGCGGCGGTCGCCGCGGCGCGAGCGTGCTGGAGGGTCCCCGCCCGCACGGACACGTTTAGGTTCGGCATGCCACACACCCTATGACGCAGCATCACACGGTCCCGGCGGGGTGGCGGCACACCTGCGGAGACGCAGACGCGGTGACCACAACGGCCAAGTAGCCATGGCGCCCGCGCCACAGGCGCGGGGCGACCCGTCGCTGTCCCGCTCGCGAGCATCCGGAATGATCATTTGGCCAGCATCTGCTCGACGACCGTCAGCGCAACCGCGTGGAAGCCGGTTGGGGCCGCGCGGGCATACGAGTTGCTGCCCGGGATTTCCGCGAGCGGGCCGTGGTATGGCTCGGTGGGCAGGTCCGTGATGTCCCAACAGCCGGCCGAACTGAAGATCACCTGATCGTGGACGACCGGGGCGATGCGCAGGACAGGCCCGACCGCGGTGCCCGTCTGCCGCGCTGGCCAGGCGATGGCGAACAGACGCCCGTCCGTGCCCCATAGCGCGCCCGCGTCCGCGCCGGGGATCGGCCCCACTGCCCCGCTGGCGCTGCCGATCCAGCCCGTGCTGTCCGAGGTGATGACCGGGCCGCTGAGAGTCCGCACGGAATGCATGATCATTTGATGGAACGTCTGCCCGTCGATGACGGTCTCACCGGTCAGCGAGCCGCTGGCGACAAGCACTGACGCGCCGCGCTGCCCCGCTATGGCCAGCGTCTGTCGCAGGGAGAGCGACACGCAGCCGTTTGCCGCGGCCCGCGTTCCTGCCGCGCTCGGCTGGGCGGTCGTGGCCGGCCGGGGTGGCGTTGCCCATGTCTGCGGCACCGCGGCCAAGATGACGAGGACAGCCCCGGCCAGACCGCCGATGACGAGGGCGCGGTTGCGGCGCTGCCGCCGGGTGCGGAAGCTCGGGTGGAGGGCGGTCATGACAGCGCCCGGATCGGTGTCCTCCTGGGCGCGGGATGCCAGGAGCTGTTCGAGGTCACCGTGCTCGCTCCTTGGTCGCGGCAGGCCACGGTGCGGCGGGGGCGGGGGCGGGGGCGGGGGCGGGGGCGGGGGAAGGACGCGGGCGCGCCGCACCGGGTGCGCGGACAGCCGAAGAGCTGGGCGATCCGCTCGCCGGGTTCAGCCAGGAGGTGGCGGAGCATCGCGGTCCTTCCCCTGCCTGGGGGATGTCAGACCTGATTATAACGTTATAACGCCGTTACCCCACCTCATTCTTGCGGGACGAACGATCAGTGATCGCTACAAAACGCCGATACACCGCCTGATTGTCGGGGGCGGCCGGTGTCACCCGGTCCGCAGTGACGCGCCCGGGATGCTGTTGACGACCGTCCGCATGGACGAGAAAAGCACGTTCGTGCTGCACTTGTTGCCTCCCGCGTCGTACACCGCGCCGCAGGCGGAGCCTGTCATGCCCGAGCCCAGAAAACCCTGTATCATTCCGGCCGCCCGGACCTGCCCGGACGACGTACTCGCGAGCGAGATCACCGGACCGCCGCTGTCACCCTGGATCTGCGCGATCGCACCGCTCGACTGCTGGACACCTTCGATGGTCGAAAACGACCCACTACCATCATTGAATGACACCAACAGGTTTGTGACCTTGATGTTACAATGCTCGCCGGAGTTACCGCCACCCGTGCACACGAAGTCGTTGACGCCCAGGTCAGCGTAGCCTATGACGGTCTTCCAGAAGTTATTGGAATTGTATGCCCCGTCGAATGCCAAGGCCGCCCCGGTAGCGCTCAGCACCCGGCCGCCGCCGTCCGTGGAGGTGCGCACGCCGGTCCCGTACCTGTTCGACGCGGCTCGATCCTGATAGTCGTCCGCGCTGCAGTGACGTGCGGTCGTCGTGTTGGACGTCCCGCCGAGGTTGACAGCGAACCCGCTGGAACAGGTGTGTCCGGTGGAGGGGCTGAGCATGTATCCACCCGCGTTGAACGGTGCGAAGTCGTCGTCGCGGCCAGTGCTCGTGTCAGCGCTGACACCTGGTGTGACATGCACCGGTACCCCCATGACCGCCGTAGCCCGCGACCGCACCTGCGGTGCGCGCCGCTCCGCTGGGGCCGCGGTGTAGGTCCCGTTGACGGTGATATCGTCATCCGTCGCCCCGACGGCGGCGATGAATGAAATCTTGAACCCGGCCCATTCGCCCGCGGCCGCCTGCTGCCAGATCTCGTTGGTAGCCGCGCGGATCTGCCGCAAGCTGTGTGCGCGCCGCTGAACGGACACCGCGATGCCACGCCGCTCGCCCTCTTTGACAATCGCTGACAGCAGGGACGTGTGGGGACCGTACCACATGATGGTGATCGCCTTGCGCGCCAGGTCGTCGATTGAGCCGACATAGCCACTGTCAGCGAAGCCTGCCTGGTCGATCATCCAGGACCTGAAAACGGAGAGCGCTTCCTGGTTACTGATGGTCGTGGCCCCCACGGTCTGGATGAACGCCCGGGTGACCGCGTCACCTCTCGCGCCCGGCAGCCCCGATGCCGTCTCGGCGCCGGTGGCGACCGCGCCCGCCGTGGCCGTCGCACCGAGCTGCACGGTGAAAGTGGCTAACGCCAGGAGAGCGGCCAGCGCCGCGGTGAGTTTCCCGCGCCGCGCGCCGGCCCTCCTTACCGACTTCCTGACCGGATCGTTTCGCATCGTCGTTCCACCCTTCCCGGGTAATGGGGCGGCCTGGCGGGAGGCCCACGGACGCCTGTGCGCATGAACAGGAGAAGCGGCTCGGTGAAAGCTGTACGCCGCCAACGAGAAACACAGCCGCTGGAGCGGAAAAATTCATCGCCGCAGATCAGCGGACTACAGAGCCGCGGCCAGCCGGCCTTCCCCTGACGACCACGACGGCCGGGAACGCTGATAATCGTCACCCGACGGGGCGGGACAAACACCGGGGAGGCAGTGCCGTATGCCAGCTGACATGAACGTCGACTCCAGTCAGTCCAACCAGAAAGACCGCGCACAGCGCGGCGCCAGTACGGATAATTGAGTTACCGGAAAATCGAGCCGTGGGACAAGCGAGTTGTACACGCCCATCCGTTAGCATTGAAAGGCACCGGACAGATACTGCCAGCAAGCATCCGCACGCACACCACATCAATCGCAGAGTTGTTAATCTGTAGATATTTTCTACAGCCGGCCGCTGCGCTAGTGCGCGACCGGGGATAGCGGCCAAGATCTCCACGGATATGGAAACCCGCAGGTAGCGGCACAAAGAACGCCTGTCATCCGCACACTCTTTTGTATTCGATCTTTCCCCGGACGATGCCGGCGGCGTCAGCCGCAAGAAGCAGCCGCTCAACGCGCGGAACAGGGCGGGCTCCGGGTTGGGCTCAGGGCGCATCGATGCGACGCTCACCCGCGTGAGACTTCCGGGCCTGCCGGCAACACCCTTCGAGCGGTTGGCTGCGCGCTGGCAAGCCGCCCGCGACAGCAGTGAGATCATTCATCTCGATGCGGCCGGGTGCGCGCGGATGAGCCGGGCCACCATCGCCGCCACAGGGGCCTACCTGGCGGAGGAGAGCCGGGCCGGCGGGTACGTCGCCGAGATCCGCCACAGCGAGCCGTTGGCACAGCTACGCGCGGATCTCGCGAACCTGCTCGGCCCTGATCTGTCGGCCGGCGACGTGGCCTTCCACCACTCGGCGTCCACCGCGTTCGCCGCGCTTGTCGACGCCTGGCCGCTGCCCGCCGGTGGCCGGATCGGTGTGGTGCCCGGCGAGTTCGGGTCCAACGCGATGGTGCTGGCCGCGCGGGCGGCCCGTGACGGCATCGACCTGATCGACCTGCCGGTGGACGGCTACGGGCGGATCGACCTCGATGCCCTGGACCGCCACGGCCCCGCCGGCCTTGACCTGGATCTGGTGACCTTCCCGCACGTGCCCTCCCAGCGCGGGATCGTCCAGCCGGCCGCCGAGGTCGCCGCGCGCGCCACCGCCGCGGGTGTCCCGCTCCTGCTGGACGTCGCGCAGTCCCTGGGGCACGTACCCACGGTCGGGCTGGGCGCGGCAGCCTATGTCGGGACGTCCCGCAAGTGGCTGTGCGGGCCGCGGGGGGTGGGCGTTCTCGCCATCTCGGAACAGATCATCGAACGGCTGGTCGCACCGGCCCGCTGCCTGCACACGGCGAGCTGGGACGGGCACGGACCGCCCGTCCCGCTGACCGGCATCGCCGCGCTGGGGATCGGCGAGTCTGCCGCGGCTGCCAGGGTGGGTCTCGCGCGCGCCGTGGGCGAGCTTGTCGATGCCGGGACGGCGGCGGTGTCGGGGCGGATCGCGGCGCTCGGGACGCTGGCACGGCGGCGGCTTGACGGGCTGGCCGGCTGGCGGGTGGGTGAGCCGCTGGCCGAGCCCAGCGGAATCGTCACGCTCGTCCCGCCGCCCGGGGTGGATCCGCACGCGGTCCGCGACCGCCTTTACGCCGAGGCTGGCATCCTGACCAGCGCTTTCGCAACCAGCCGCGCCCCCCGGGAGATGACCGGCCCGCTCCTGCGCGCAAGCCCGCACGTATACAGCGACCCAGCCGAGATCGAGGCCCTCGCGGACGCCCTGGACAGGTTCACGCGGACCCGCTGACAGCCACCGGCAACGCGTCGTGGAAGCTGAATGTCACGTTTGCTGAAATAGCAGGCGTTGTAGCCAGACCTGACCGGCTGAGGACGGCGTGACCATGCCAGCTGACGCACCGCCGCCTGCCCCGAAGGGCTTCGCCCTCCTGTCGCACGGCGCGGTCATGGTCCGGGCGGCCGTGCTGTTCCGTGTCCTCACTGGTGTGTTGGGCCTCGCGCAGGTCGCGATCTGGTGGTCGTGGACCTGGTCGCACCCGTGGACGCTCGCCGGCCCGCTCGCCGCGGCCGCCTGGGCCGTGCTCGTCGTGATCTTTCTCACCCGTCATGGCCTCGACCCGCGCGCCAGCTTGCTTGAGCTCGCCCTGGCCGGACCGCTGGCCTGCTTCGGCGCGCTGATGATCCCGCCCACGACGGTTGGGGACGCGGCCAACTGGGTCTACGTCACTGTCGGCGGAGCCACCGTGACGGCGGCGTGGTGCCTGCCGGTGCGGGCCGCGGTGCCGGCCGTCACGAGCGTCGCGGCGGCGTACTGGGCGGGTGCGGCCATGGTGGGGCCGTCCGGGCCGGCCCCGGGGGTGCCGGCCCGCTCCGTGGTGCTGCTCGCGGTCATCACGACAGCCTGGGCGCTTACCGTACGGACCGCCCGCGCCCATGCCGTCGATGCCGACGTCGACCTCGCCGCAGCAATACGCCGGTACCGGATCGCAACGATCGTTCGCTCCCGGGCACAGGACCGCCGGGAGCAGGAACGCCTTGTTCACGACACGCTCGTCAACACCCTCACCGGAATCGCGATGGGCGCCGTTCACCCCACCGGCCCGGCCGGGGCGGGGGGGACCACGGCGGTGCCCACCGCCGATGTCCGCGCCCGCTGCGCACGTGACCTGTCCGTGCTGGAGGCGTTCCTGGCCCGGGGGACGCCTGGGGACAGCGCCGCCGGTACCCACGGCGGGCACGACCTGCCGGCAGCGGCCTGGGACGCCGGACAGGCCGAGCGGGCGGCGCTCACCCGTGACAGCGGCCGGCTCATCCGCACCCGCTACGAGACCGGGCTGGCCCGCGGTGTTGCCGTCTTCGTCCTCTGCTGGCACGCGGCGGTGCTGCTGCCGGCTGTCACCATGATGAGCAGTTACCGCTGGCCGGCGCTCTCGCTGGCGCTATGGCTCACGCTGGCGGTTCTCGCCGTGGCCACCGCCACCGTCCTGCTCCGGCGAGGTCTGCGGGGCTGGGAGTCCGCCGCTTTGCTGACCACCGCGGTGCTCACGGAACTTCTGGTCGGCCTGACCTGCCGTGGCTACAACGTGGTCGGTTTCGCCAACTGGGCACTGCTCGGTGCCGGTTGGCTGCTGGTGGCGACGGCGGCGAGCCGCCCAGTCAGGGAGGCCCTGCTCGGTACCACGGCCGTGACGGTTGTGGCTGGCGTGCTGGCCCTGCGTGAGGTCGGCCCGGGGCCGCTGGCGCTCACCCGGTTGGCCGCGGTGGCCTGGGGGCTGTGGGTCCCGCCGCTGGCGGTCATGGTGGTTCGCCGTGCCATGGCCGCGGCTGGCCCGACCGTCGCGCGGATCGTGGCCACCGAGGCTGAGCTGAACGCGCTGGAGATCTCCGCCGTAACGGTCCGGGCCGACCGCGCCCGCCGCTGGGACATGCTTGCGACCCGTACGCTGCCGCTGGTCCAAGCGATCGCGGACGGTCTGCTCGACCCGGCGGACGAGGCCGTGCGCAGCCGCTGTGCCGCCCAGGCCGCGACCTTGCGCCGGATGATCACCGGTACAACCGTCCTGGACCTCGAGCATGTGATCGCCGTCGCTGAGCGCCGGGGCCTGCGGATCGAGACCCAGCTGCTCGGAGATCTCAGCGCTGTACCGGCCGGGGCCCGCAGCGCGATAGCCCGCATGGTCGACGAGTCCCTCGCGTCCGTGGCCGCCGGCCGAGTCCTGCTGACCGTGCTTGGCGGCAGCGACGAGGCCCAGGTGTTCGTGTCGTTTCCGGCCTCTCCCACCTCTCCGGCCTGCGCGCGGGCCGTCCGGGCCATCGGCGTGGGCGACCGGATGGAGGGCCATCTCGACGCGTTCACGGACACGGCGGACGGACGCGGCTCCCTGGAACTGCGATGGAGCCGATGAGGACACTCGCCACCCCTGTTGCCGGTCGCTCTTAACCGATCCGAAGGGACCAAGATGTTCGAAAGGGTGACGTGGCAGGCCCTGCCAGGCCCCGGGGCCCGAGCCCTTGCAGCGCGGATCTAATGATCTCCGTCGCGGCCGTCGATGATCATCCGATCGTCCTGCACGGGCTTGAGGGACTACTCGCGGCGACACCCGACTGCACACTCGTGGCCAAGGCCACCACCATGGCGGAACTGCTCGCCGGCCCGGGAAGGCACGCCGACGTCGTCCTGCTCGACCTCGACCTCGGTGATGGCAGCACCGCGCCGGACAACATCCGGCAGCTGATCGACACCGGCCCCGCCGTGGTGGTGTTCAGCGCGACAGCGGCGCCGGCCGCTGTCCGCGAGGCCATCCGTGCCGGTGCGTACGGTTTCGTGCCGAAGACCGAAACCGTTGATGATCTAGCCACGGCTATCCGGGCCGCGGCGGCCGGAAATGGCTGGGTATCGCCCCAGCTCGCCTTCGTCCTGTTCACCGACGACGCGCCGGATCGCCCGGCGCTGTCCGCACAGGAGCGCGAGGCGCTGCGGCTGTACGCGGGCGGGATGCCCATGAAGCTGGTGGGCAAACGCATGAACGTGGGGACCGAGACCGCCAAGCAGTACATCGAACGGGTCAGGATGAAGTACCGCAAGGTCGGCCGCGACGCGACAACAAAGATCGACCTGTACCGTCGGGCGGTGGAAGACGGCCATCTCAGGCCCGACAGCGCCGGCTGACCCCACGCCCACCCGCCCCGCCAGAGAGCTGGGCGGACCCGCGGCATGCCGTGTCCTGAGCCCATCCGTCGCCCGTGCCGTCAGGCCGCGTCCCACCCCGCCCCCCGTCTCAGGGTGGAAACGCGCGCCATTCGGGGCCGCTGAGCGACCGTCACCCAGCTTGGCCCGGATGCCACGCGGTGTCATGACCCCACAGCTCAGGACGAAAGGACCCCCATCTGGGGGACGGCCCTGTCAGGGATAACCCTGTCAGGGACGGCCGCGGCGTGACCCGAAGCGGGCGAACAGCGAACCGCCGACAACGGCAAAGCCGCCGAGAAGCGTGATCCACAGACCTGGCCCGACCCGGACCGACATGCCAAGATCCAGACCGGCCGGCCGGGTGCCACGCAGGAGCTGGAACAGGTCGAGCATCGCCATAAGAACGATCATGGACCCGGTGACCGCGGCGAGGATCCAGAGCAGGCCGCTTCGCGCACGGACCATCAGCGTCCCGCCGAGAACGGCGGACACGACACCGAACAGCAGCGTCGTCGCGCCGTACTGCTCCGCGTCGGTGCCCTTGACCGAGATCTCGATCAGCCCGAAAGCGCTCACGGTAGCCCACGTCATGAACGAAGCGAGGGCTGTCGCGGCACCGGCGGCAAGCACCACCAAGCCGCCGAGCGTTCGGCTCAGGCCCGGCCCGCCACCGGCTGTTCTCGCGTCGGCCCCCAGCGGCGCGCCCCACAGCTGATGTTCTCCAGCGCTCGCCAGCTCATTCGGGACGTCCCAAGCGTCCAGCGCGGCCACGGCGACGCAGTCCGCCGGCGGCGGGCCATCGTCGGATCGGGCCCAGCGCGGATCGGCCGTACGGGCCATTGCCGCGCGCCTTTCCGCTCGCCACCGCCGTGCCTGCTCGTGTCCGCGGTCCTCGCCAGTGGGTCGGGATTGCGGGCCGCCGGCATCGGTCTCGCCGCTCCAGTCAGCGATGCGCTCGGTCGGCGGCCCCCATGGACTGCGATCCTGTTCGGACACGCCTTCCTCCCTGTACGGTCAGCTGCCGCGGGCCGGCCATGGCGCCAGCCGCCCCGCGGAGCTGACTGACCAACCAGCCGGCCAGTCATGATCCTTGGATGTTCACCGCCGGATCACGCGCGCGGGCCGCAACAGCCAGCTACCAACAAGCGCGACCAGCCCGGCAACCAGGGTCAGGACGACGCCGGGCCCGGGAACAACGCTCATCTGATCAGCGGAAATGCCACGGAAGGATGCCAGCGGCGGCGGCCCCGCGATGATGTCCATCGTGGACAGCACCGTGACCCCGGCCGCGAGCACCCGCGCAACCACCCCATCCGCTGCCCCCGCCGGACGCCCGAACAGGCGCGCGAAGCCGATCATCAACAGGACGACACCGACAACCAGTGTCACACGACCGTCGCCAACCGTCAGCCCCGAAAAGGTACGGGTCTCCGCCCCGCTGCTCAGCGTGCTCCACGGCAACACCGCGCCCGCTCCGGTGACCGCGCCCGCCGTACCGACGACGAGGCCGGCGAGCCGGCCGGCCCTGGCCGGCCGCGGCGGCGGCACAGCCCAATCCGGATCAACGATGCCACGCTCGATGCCCAGCGGCGGTTCGGCAGCCACACCGCTGGCAGGGGCGTCCTCGGCAGCGCTCTCCCGAGCATCGGCATCCCAGCCGGCACGCTGCCGGGCAACGGCAGGCTCGGCCGAAAGGAGCTGCCCAGATCTCCCTGCCGGGGCTCGCAGCCGCGCCTGGGGCAGCTCACCGGCCCGGCCGTCGAGGCTCATGTCCGGGGCTGCCGCAGCCGGCTCCCATCCGCCGGCCGGTCCGGCGCCAGGCTGGCCGGCTTCCGCCGGAGCACGGAAAGGACCACGATCGCGCTCCCGTGGGCCGCTGGTGGGAGCGGGCGGCTCGGCGGTACGCCCGTGGTACCCGAACACCGAGTCGGCACTGGGATACGCCGGCCGGTGCCCGACCGGGCCTCGCTGCACCCCGCCCGGCTCGGCGGACGGAGCGGACGGAACGTCGAAGTCCCGATGCTGCGGAAATGGGTACAGGGTGTCACGCCCCTGGACCGGGCGGGACGCCTCGGGCCGGTCGGCCACGGCTGGCCGCTGCCCGCCTGACGGCCGTGGCCGCTCATCCGGGCCCGGTGGCCGCGCGGCGTGCGCGCGCTCCGGCGCGGGCCCCGGCGGCC
>NZ_CAKJTO010000011.1:0-62270 GCF_917627405.1 Protofrankia sp. Cj5 | reverse complement strand
GTGAGCATGGTGAGCGCCGCCGCTGCCTGCCGCAGCGTCGCCGCCTCCCGCGCGCAGGATGGGCAGCCGCGGACATGCGCCGCCACCGCGTCGGCCTCCTCGGCGTCGCAGGCGTCGAGCGCCCATGCTCCGAGCAGGTCGGTTACGTGCCCATCGCCCGCTTCCACCTGTCTGTGCCCTTCCGTGTACCCGCCCTCGGCATCCCCACCCCGATTGTTACCTCACGGTAGATCCCCGCACGGCCGCAAGCCAAGCCCCGCCTCCCCGGGGGCCGGCGATCCGCGCCCACCGATATGATCATGAAATATGATCATGATGTGAGGTTGCGGTACTGGCGCACGGCCAGCGGGGCGAACACCGCGCTGATGCCCACCGACCAGACCACCGACTGCCACACCCAGTGCGAGACGGGCCCGCCCTCCATGAGCGTCCGCACCGCGTTGATTGTGATGTTGGCTGGCTGGGCCTTCGCGTAACCCTGCAGCCAGCCCGGCATGGTGCTCACGGGCACGAACGCCGAGCTTGGGAACACCAGCAGGAAGAAGGGCAGAATCGAGGCGACCTGGGCTGTCTCGGGATCCTTCACGGCGAGGCCGATGGATGCGAACACCCACGACATGGCGTACCCGAACAGCAGCACGAGCCCGAGCCCGGCGATGATCGCGGCAGCGGAGTTGTTGAAACGGAACCCGACCAGGACCCCGACCGCGATCATCATCGCCAGCACCACGACGGCGCGGCACAGGTCGGCGACGGTACGTCCCGCGAGCACGGCCGAGCGGGCCATGGGCAGCGCGCGGAACCGGTCGATGATCCCGCTCTTGAGGTCCTCGGCCAGCCCGACCGAGGTTGCCGCGCCACCGATGAGCGACGCCTCCACGAACACCGCCGGGACGATGTAGTTGACGTAGCTGCTGCCGGGGATGGCGATGGCGCCGCCGAGGACGTAACGGAACAGCAGCAGGATCAGCACCGGCTGGGCACTGGAGATGAGCAGCAGCTGGGGTGTGCGTATGAGCCGGACGAGGTTGCGCCGGGCGATCCCGGCGATGTCGCCCAGCGCGATGACCGGAGTGAGCGACGCTGTGCGCGCCGCTGGCTGACCAAGGGCGACGGCGTTCATGAGTTCCTTCCCGGTGTCGCGGAGACCGCGGCTGCCGCGGCTGCCGGGGGCGGCGGGGGCGGGCCGGCCATGACGGCGGGCTGGCCGCTCGTCTCGTCATCGGCCGCCTCGGTGGCTACGTGGCCGGTCAGGGAGAGGAAGACATCGTCGAGGGAGGGACGCCTGATACCGAGGTCGTCCAGGGTGACCCCGTCGTCGTCGAGAAGGCGCCCCGCGGCCAGCAGGACCTTGGCCCCGCCACCGGTCGGGACCGCGACCCGGCGCCGCTCGGTGTCCAGCTGCGGCGGCCCGTCGCCCAGGTCGGTCAGGAGGGCGGCGACCCGGTGCAGGTCGCCGGGATCGACGACCCGGGCTTCGAGCACGGCACCGCCGGCGCGGGTCTTGAGCTCGTCGGCGGTGCCGGCGGCAACCACCCGGCCCCGGTCGATGACGACGATCTGGTGCGCGAGGCGTTCGGCCTCTTCGAGGTACTGGGTCGTCAGCACGACGGTCGTACCGTCGGTGACCAGCTGTTCGATGAGCGCCCACAGCTCGCTGCGGGTCCGCGGGTCGAGCCCGGTGGTGGGCTCGTCCAGGATCAGTACGGACGGATGCCCGACAAGGCTCGCGCCGAGGTCGAGGCGCCGTCGCATCCCACCCGAGTAGGTCTTCACCTGCCGGTCGCCCGCCTCGGTGAGCGAGAAGCGCTCCAGCACCTCCTGCGCCCGCCGCCGCCGTTCGGCTCTTCCGACATGGTAAAGCCGACCGACCAGCTCAAGGTTCTCCCGTCCGGTGAGCAGCTCGTCCACGGCGGCGTACTGGCCGGCAAGCCCGATCATGGAACGGAGCCGCTGCGCGTCCCGGACGACGTCGTACCCGGCGATCGTGGCCTGGCCGCTATCCGGTTTGAGCAGTGTGCTCAGGATCCGCACCAGGGTGGTCTTGCCGGCGCCGTTGGGGCCGAGCAGCCCGAGAACCGTACCCGCCCCGGCCGTCAGGCCGACGCCGGCCAGCGCGTTGACTGACCCGAACCGTTTGGTTACCGCCTTCACTTCGATCATCGGCGTCGCCATCGCCCTCCCACTCTCCTCGTCCGTTGGCAGCCTCATCGTCGACGGCTCGGCGCTTGTTGTCTGCACCGGGCTGGCGGCCACCGTGGTTCTCGAGCCGAAACCGCCGCACAGCAGGCCGCATAGGCAGGCGGGAGAGCGGGCGGATTCAGCCGATGGCCCGGGAGGTCTGGAACATCGTGTCCAGCGTGACCGGCTCCAGCCTGCGTTCGGCAATGAGCTGCTGGATCTGATCGAACAGCCCGAGGACCGTCGGGTGGTTGGCGTGACCGAGCATGATTGTTCCTGGTTGCAGGTAGCGGCTGGCCAGGCCCATGAGCTGCTCGGGACTGATCGGTGTCGAGTCGCCGAAACTCCCGTTCCACAGCAGGATTCTGGTAAAGCCGAGTTCGCCCACGAGCGCGTCGACGTGTGCGTTGTGCGAACCGTAGGGCGGCCGGAACCAGGGGCGCGAGGTGATACCGAAGGTCCGCTCGATCCAGTCCTCGTTTCTCTCGATGTCCGCGCGGATCGCGTCGTCCGGGCGGCCAGGCAGCTGGAGATGTGTCCAGGTGTGGTTCGCGATCTGGACCTGGCCGGTTTCGATCAGGGGACGCAGGACGTCGGCGTGCCGGTCCCAGATCGCCCGGTAGGCGCCGTTGGGCGCGAAGGTGATGGGGATTCCCGACCGTCGCGCGAACTCCACATAACCGGCCACGGTCTCGGGCGAGTAGCCGTCGTCAATCGTGATCGCGATCCGCCGGGTTGGCGCGGGTGCGCCGAACACCACCGCCGGGTTTTCCGGGTGGGCAGCAGGGATGGGCGGAAGCGTCTGCTGTGCCGCTGGCGCCGGGCGCGGCGCGGCGAGCTGGTTTCCGGGGGGGCGGGCGGAAACGGGCATGGGCGCTCCGGCGGGACGCGGTGCCGCCGGAGCCGCGGGCTGGGCCGAGCAACTGACCAGAGCCTGCGCGGCGCCGATAGCCAGCAAGGAGAGCAACATCCGGCGATCCATGGACGAACGGTACAAGGACGAACGGTACAAGGCGGTTGCGAAGGGCCTGGTTTTGCTGGATTCTCCGAGGGCCATCTCCGCTGGATGGTGTCTTACGACGTGTTCCGGAAACCGTTGTTCGATAAAGCCTGGGCTTGTCTCGGAGGAGCGCATGGACCGAAGGACCGGGCTCTACCTCGGCGGTGCGTGGCGGGCGCCGAGCGGCAGCGGGACGATCGAGGTCATCGAGGCGGCGACGGAGGAGACCATCGGCGTGGTGCCGGCGGGCGAGGTTGCCGACATCACCGCTGCCGTCATGGCCGCGCGGGGCGCCTTCGAGCGATGGTCGGCCACTCCCAGAAGCGACCGGATCGCGTTGCTGCGGATGATTGCCGATGGCCTCGAGGCCCGCGGCGCCGCACTCGCGACGCTGATGAGCCGTGAGGTCGGCACGCCGCTGGTCACGTCCGAGCGCATCCAGGTGGGTCTGGCCGTGTCCGTCATCCGTTCGACCGCCGATGTCGCCGAGCGTCTCCCGCTGGAGGAGCGGATCGGATCGTCGCTCGTGCTGCGGGTCGCCGCCGGGGTCGTCGGCGCGATCACACCGTGGAACTATCCGCTCTACCAGCTGGCCGCCAAGGTTGCCCCGGCGCTCGCCGCCGGATGCACGGTGGTGGCCAAGCCGAGCAGCGTGGCGCCCTTCGCGGCCTTCGCCCTCGCCGACGTCGCCCATGAGGCTGGCCTGCCCGCTGGTGTCCTGAACATCGTGACAGGCCGCGGGCCCGTGGCTGGGGAGGCCCTCGCCAGCCATCCCGAGGTCGACCTTGTCAGCCTGACCGGGTCGACGGCCGCGGGCGCGCGGGTCGCCCAGCTCGCCGGGCCCGGTATCAAGCGGCTGACCCTGGAGCTCGGCGGCAAGTCCGCCTTCATCCTCTGCCCGGGCGCGGACCTCGGCCGTGCGGTCACCAGTGCCGTGCGGGGCTGCTTTGTCAACAACGGCCAGACCTGTTCGGCGACCACCCGGCTGCTCGTCCCCCACGAGCTGCTCGAGGAGGTGGAGGAGCGCCTGGTCGCCCTGGTCGAGGCGCAGGTGGTCGGCGATCCGCTGGACCCGGCGACCACGATCGGGCCGGTCGCCTCGGCCGCGCAGGCACGTTCGGTCGCGTCCTATCTGGACAAGGCCAGGCACGAGGGCACCGTGCTCGTCGGCGGCCCAGGGCCCGTGCCTGGGCTCGACCGCGGTTACTTCGTGCGTCCTACCGTGGTGAGCCGCCTGCGTAACGACGCGGTGCTCGCCCGCGAGGAGATCTTCGGGCCAGTGCTCGCGGTCATCCCGGTAGCGGACGCCGACGAGGCCGTCGCCGCCGCCAACGACTCCGACTACGGCCTGTCCGGCGCGGTGTTCGCCGCGGACGAGGCGGCCGCGATCGCGGTGGCGCGCCGGTTGCGCACCGGCCAGGTGGCGATCAACGGCGGGCGGTTCAGCGTGCTTGCCCCGTTCGGGGGTTTCCGGCGCTCCGGTGTCGGACGCGAACTGGGTGAACATGGGCTGGCCGAGTATGTCGAGCTGATGTCGCTGCAGCTGCCCACGGGTCCCAGCGGCGCGGCGGGAGCGGTCGCCCAGTGAGCCGCTCCCGGCGGGCACGGCGCACCTGCCAGCACGGTCCGGGTCCGCTCCGGTCCGGAAGGCGTTGCCCGTATGCGCGTCCGACGCCGATAGGCGGCGCACGTGTTCGTGAAGGAGCCCGATGGCTGTGATCGCAGGTGCCGATGGCGGGCTGCCCCGGCGTGTCCCCGTGCCCGGCCGGGCCGGGCCGGAGGACCTCGCCAGGGTGGTGCTGTCGTTCTATTCGCTGCCCCCGCTGGAGCCGCTGCGGCGGGCACAGGTGGCGCGTGCCGCCGGCTTCACCTCCATCGGTCTCAGCCTGAGCTGGCTGCGCCGTTGGTTGGCGGCCGGCCACGGCCTGGCCGAGCTGGAGGACGCGCTCGCCGAGGGTGGCGTCACCGTGGGCGAGCTCGACGTGCTGCGACCGCTGGGCGGCCAGCCCGACGAGGCCGAAGAGGTCTGCTGGGCGGTCGCGGAGCGGCTGCGGGTGCCCTACGTGGGAGTCATCGGTCCCTATGCGGGGAGCTGGGATGACGCGGTGGCCCGCTTCGCCGGGGCCTGTGACCGGGCGGCGACCGTCGGGACGGGTGTCGTGCTCGGTGTCGAGTTCCTGCCGTTCACCAATATCCCCGACGGGGCCACGGCGGCGTCGCTGGTGCGTGCCGCCGGCCGGGCCAACGGCGGGGTCTGCCTGGACGTCTGGCACGTCTACCGCGGCGGCCAGACCCCGGACGACCTCGGCGACGGTGTCTGGCCGTATGTCGTGCGGCTACAGCTGTCCGACGGGCCGCTGGTGGCCGAGGACGACGATCTGCTGGCTGACTGCCTGGCCAACCGGCGGCCGCTCGGTGACGGCGAGTTCGACCTGACCGGTCTGCTGGCGGCCGCGGCCCGCCGCCGTCCCGAGGTGGGTATGTCGATCGAGGTCATCTCCGAGCGGCTGCGTGCCGAGCCGCCCGAGCGGATCGCGCCCCGGCTCGCCGCGGGGCTGCGTGCGCTCCTGCGGGGACATGGCCGGTTCTCCCCGGCGTCGGACGTTCTTACTATTGACAGCATTTAGTTTCTCGGCTGTGATGGGCATCACGGTGACGTGCGGTCGAGAAGGCGCGGGGAGGAGGGGCGATGGCCACCCCGCCCTCGTCCACCCCGGCGCTGGTGATGACCCGGCCGCTGGAGGTCGGGATCGTCGTCGACGACCTGGTGGGCATGGTCCGCTTCTACCGTGAGGCGCTCGGCTGTACCGAGGCGCACCGTTCGGACGTGCCTGCCGAGCTCAACGCCAAACTGGGCCTGGGGGCGGCGGCCACCGTGGTCTGGCTGCGCACCCCGTGGGGGGAGCGGATCAAGTTGCTGCGGCCCGCCACCGGCACGGGCCCGCTCGCGCCGGCTGTGCCGCTGACCGCCCGCCGCGGCCTGTCCTACCTCACCCTGTACGCCGCCGATGCGGTGGGGGCCGCCGAGCGGATGCGTCGTGGGGGAGCGAGCCCGCTGTCAGAGCCGGAGCTGGTCGAGGCGAGCGGGCGGCTGATCGCCTTCTGGGCTGATCCCGAGGGCAACGTCATCGAGCTGGTCGAGGATCTCGGCCGGGCCGGGTGAGCCCGGCCGTGCAGGCGTGCGCATCGCAGACTTTCTGTTGACAACACATAGTTAGTGCCATGTAATGGCCGTCACATTCGTGCCGGCCATTACATGTGTGTCCGTACTGGCGCCTGGCATCAGCGGAGAGAGGACGCGCCGTGCAGAGCTGGGTCGCAGACTGGGAGCGCAGCCCGCGGCTGCCCCACTACACCAGGGCCAACGCGGGCGAGACGTTGCCCGCGCCCGCGAGCCCCCTGGGCTGGACACTCGCCTATGTCAGCGTCCTGCGGGCGTGGCGGCAGGGTTTCATCGACATCGGGGTCTACCGCCCCGACGAGATGTCGGCGGACCGGCCCGAGATCGCGGGGCTGTTCGGAGGCTACTTCTACCTCAACCTGTCGCACATGCGGCTGTTCTCGCTGCGGCTGGGGATGCCGGTCGAGCAGACCGACCGGGCCTTCGTCGGGGAGCGGCCCGACATCCCGCCCTACGTCGCGCATCCCGACGACGTCGACGCCGAGCGCGCGGCGGCGGCCGGCGCTTCGGTGCAGCGGCTCCTCGCGACCACGGAGTTCACCGATGCCATGACCGATCGTGATCGCGTGCGGGCGTGGCGTCGCGAACGGCCCGATCTCACGACGCTCTCCGAGAGCGAACTGGTCGCCCGGGTCCGTGCTCTGCTCGACGAGAGCGAGAAGAGCATCTTCTACCGGCACGTGTTCTCCAGCCTCCCGGCGAGTTTCGGCCCCGGTATCCTCGGGCCGATCTGCGAAAGTGTGGGACGCGGCAGCGACCTGCTCGATGTGATCAGTGGTATCGGCGGCATCGACTCCGCCTCGCCCGCGGTGGGCCTGTGGGACCTGTCCCGCGCCGTGACCGGGTCCACCGAGCTGACCACGCTGTTCGACAAGGGCCCAGCCACGGTGGCGATCGCCCTGGGCGAGGACGCCACGGGCGATGTTGCCCTCTTCCGGGACGCCTTCGCCGCTTTCCTCGACAGCTACGGTGACCGTGGCCCCAACGAGTGGGACATCCACTCGTTGGCGTGGGAGGTGGATCCCGCCGCGGCGCTTGCCCTGGTCGACCGGCTCCGCACCAGCCCGGACTCGGAGTCGCCGGCCCTGCGTCACGACATGCTCGCCGCCCGCCGCGCGCGGATCGCGGCGGAGATCCGCGAGGCGCTCGCTGGCAACGCCGAGGCTCTTGCCACCTTCGACATCGGTATGCGGGCGGTCGACGTCTGGATGCCCGCGCGGGAACGCACCAAGTCCAACTGCGTCGCGGCGCTGCACGAGATCCGCATGGCAATCCGCGAGCTGGGCCGCCGCGGCGTCGAGGCCGGTCGTTTCGCCCATCCCGAGGACATCATGATGCTGCTCGCGGACGAGCTCGACGGCTACCTCACCGACCCCGGCCGGTTCACGCCGGTGATCGCGCGGCGGCTGGTCGAGTACGCCGAACTGGCCCAGCTGGAGCCGCCGTTCTTCGTCGCCGAGGACCCCGACATCGCCACCTGGCCGCGGCGGGACCGCGAGAGCCCGGCCGCGGCGGTGGGGGAGGTGTTCACCGGCGTCGGGGGCAGCCACGGTGTCTACACCGGCCGGGTCCGCATCATCACCGATCTGGCCGGCTGCGACGCCCTCGAGCCCGGCGAGGTCCTGGTCTCCCCCATCACGGACGCGGCGTGGACGCCGCTGTTCCTGGTGGCTGGCGCGGCCGTGGTGGACGTGGGCGGCCTCAACAGCCACGCGGTCGTGGTCTGCCGCGAGCTCGGCATCCCGTGTGTCATCTCGGTGGGCGACGGCACCGCGCGGCTGCGCGACGGTGCCGAGGTGACGGTGGACGGCGGGGCCGGCACGGTCACGGTGGTCTCGGCCGTCCCCGCCGACGGCTGAGACCACCCGGCACGGCTGACAGCGGGTGGGATGCGGGGGGCCACCCGGCCGTCCGCATCCCACCCATCCGGATGGCTATCCCACCCATCCGGATGGCGCGCCCGCGGTCCTGAATCACCGGTCCTGAATCACTCGCGGCGGGTGATGCGCCGCGGCCCCGAGCGGCCAGAATCGGTGACGGGAAAGCTCCGGGCTGATGTCGCGGGTCTCGTGGTGGTGGCACCGTCAAACCACCGGCTGACCGGCGGCACGGTGCCGGAAAGACACCGGACGACAAGGCGGCGGATATATGGGTGCGCAGACATACGGCCGTGGCATTCAGCCCAGCCGGCGGCTGCTGGTGGGCGGGGGGCTGCTCGTCGGTATCGGCGGCCTGCTGGGAGCTGCGGGCATGGCTCTGGTCAGCGTCGCCGTGGTGTCGGCGACCCGGCAGTGGGCGCGGCAGCTGGAGGTGCCGCCCAGTGAGATCGCGAAGGTGAAACTCCAGCAGGCCAGGGCCGCCACAGCCGCGGCCACGTCAGCCGGTGCCGACGCCTGGCGGAGCGGAGCCCCGGGCGAGCCTCCATCCTGACCGCTGCCGGTGGCCGTGCCCGCCGCGGCGCCTGATCCGATCGCATTGGATCGTCATGCTCCCGACAATGGTGTATGGGCTGTTCGCCACGGGCCTACGGTCGGGAACCATGAGAGCGTGTGTGAGATCGGGCTTTCGATCAGTGAGCCGTGTCCAGGCGCTCCCTGGCAAGGCGGAAGGCCGAAGCGATACCGGATGAGTTGTATCGGTTTGGCCGACAACGCAGCCAGGGGACGCCTGGGCGCGGCGAGCCGGAATGACGATCTCACACACGCTCTGAGTGCCTATGCTCTATCCCGATACCGAGTGGGAGAGTGCATGGCCGATCAGATCATGCTGGGCAAGACGGCTCGGGTGACCGGGACAATCAGGCCGGATATGGTGGGCGAGGTGATGGTTTCCGTGCGTGGTGGCGCGGAGGCGTTCCATGCCTATGCCGCTGAGGACGGTGTGACCATCGCGATCGGCTCCCGCGTGCTTATCGTGGAGTATCACCCGCCCCGTACCGTGATCGTCACCAGGTTGTGAGGACCACCGCTGGGTACGCCGTTCTGGCTTCTGGCCAGCGCATTCTCGTAAGTTTCAGCAAATCCGGGTCTCAACAGAGGAGATCGCGTGGTCCCGATCCTCATCGCGGTGGGTGCGGGTGTCATCGGCATCATCGGCGTTATCAAGTTGATGTGGCGGGTGGCGGAACCCAACGAAGCGCTGATTATCTCCGGCTTACGGGCGTACAAAAATCCGGACAACGCCGTGGCGGAAAGCCTGGGTTTCAAGATTATCACCGGGAAAGGGGTGCTGGTGTTCCCGGGCGGGCAGAACGTGCGGCGCCTGTCATTGGATCTTCGAGCCGCTCAGTTGAGTACCGATTGTGTCAGCCAGCAGGGCATCCCGGTCGGCGTGCGCGGTGTGGTGATTTTCAAGGTGGGGGATGACTACGCCTCGATCGCCAACGCCGCCCGGAGATTCCTTGACCAGCAGGACAAGATGGATGACCGGGTGCACAATGTTTTCACCGGCCATCTCCGGGCGATAGTCGGCCAGCTCACCATTGAGGATATGATCAGGGATCGGGAGAAACTGACGGCGCTGACCCGGGCGAGTTCCGGTATGGAGATGCAGAAGCTCGGGCTGATCGTTGACTCCCTGCAAATCCAGGAGATCGACGATCCCACCGGCTACATCAAGAATCTCGGCCGCCCGCACGTCGCCGCCGTGGCCGCCCAGGCGCGCATCGCCGAGGCGCAGGCCGACCGTGAGGCGACCGAGCAGGAACAGGTCGCCGCGGCGCTCAAAGCGGAAGCGGCCCGGGACAGCTCCATCAAGCAGTCGGGTTTCCAAGCCGAGGTCGACGAGGCCGCCGCGCGAGGGCAGCAGGCCGGCCCGCTGGCGGAAGCAGCCGCTCACCAGCAGGTCGTGGTCGAGCAGACCAAGGTTGCCCAGCTTGAGGCGGACCTGGAGGAACAGCGGCTGCAGACGACGATCCGCAAGCCGGCGGACGCCCGTGCCTATGAGCAGATCACCCTGGCCCGTGCCAGCCGCGACGCGCAGATCAGCGCGGCTGAGGCGAGCGCCCGGGAGGCGACCTTGCTGGCGGCGGCGCAGGCCGAGTCGACCCGTACCCTCGGTGATGCCCAGGCGCATGCCCGGCGCGCCGTCGGTGATGCCGAGGCGGACGCCCTGCAGGCCAAGGGGCTGGCGGAGGCCGCGGGGATCAGGGCGCGGGCGGACGCCCTGTCGGTGAACCAGGAGGCCGTGATCGGCCAGCAGCTCGCCGAGCAGTGGCCGGCCATCGTCGAGGCGGCGGCGAAGCCGTTCGGCGACGTCGACCAGATGATCCTCCTCAATGGCGCGACCGGTATCGGCGAGCTGCTGACCCAGGCGCTCTCCCAGGGCAGCGCCGGTCTCCAGCTCGCGCGGTCCCTGCTGGCGGGCCAGGCGCGGCCCGGCCCGCCAGCTTCCGGTACCGTTTCTGGTGATGTTCCGGCGCCGCATGTCGACATCCCGGCACCGGCATCCGCCCCCGCGGAGCCAGCCCTGCCGGTGGAACCAGCCTCACCGGCAGCCGATGCCGACGAGGCATAGTTCAGACGAGGCATAGCTCAACAGTCATCGTCAGCCCAGCTGACGTCAGGTGCTGACGATGCGCTCGGCCAGCGCGGCGGTCTCCCGCAGGAAACGGCGTCGGCCGAGCCCTTCGAGGATGGCGTCCTCGGCCAGCCAGGATGCCGCCGCCGTTTCGATCAGAGACAGCAGGCCTGTCGCCATCACACCGGCTTCTGCCGCCGGTATGCGCTGGGCGGGGAGCCGGGCCGTGCGCACCGCCTGGGTAAGCAGCTCCATCAGGCGGACCCGGGTTTCCCGGCGCAACGCCTCCGCCGCGAGATTCGCCCCGGACGATGTCACGAAGTAGACCGTTCCGGCGAGGCGCTGGCCGTCGAGCCAGCCCAGCATGCTGGTCAGCAGATCACCGATGGGGCCGTCGTCGGCGGCCGGTCCGGTGATCTGGGCATCCAGTTCCCTGACAAAGGCATCGCTGAAGCTCCGCATGGCCTCCAGTAGAATGTCAGCCTTGGACGGGAAGTGGTAGTAGACGGCAGCCGGCGTCATCCCGGCTTCGTCGGCGATGTCGGCAACGGTGACCGTTTCCAGGCCACGCATGGCAAACAGCCGGGTGGCAGCCTCGATGACATCAGGGCGGCGGGATGGCCGGTGTGCCGGTCGTCGTGGTTCACCGCTCCGGTCGGTGCTCGCGGTCATGTGGCAGATTACTCCTGAAAGCTGCGGGACACCTGGGCCGGCATGGCTCTGCGAACAGCAACAGACGGTCGGGAGGCGTTCACCGTGGCGGAGCCCGCAGACCTGCCCGAGCGGGGCAGGCCGCCGGCCCACCGGCCATCCAGACGCCAGATTATTATCAGCGCCGCCATCCGGGTGTTCGCACGCAAGGGGTTCGACGAGGCGAGTGTCCAGGACATCGCGGCAGCGGCCCAGGTCGTCCCCACCGCTGTCTATTACCACTTCTCCGGCAAGGAGGAGCTGTTCGACGTGGCGCTGCGGCGGGTGGTCGGCGCGACCAACGCCGTCGTCGCCGCGGCTCGCTCCGATGACGAGCCCGGTGACTTCACCGCGCTCAGGCGGGTCACCGCCGCGGTCTGGGACTGGATCGAGGCCCACCCCGACGAGGCGCGGCTGCTCTACCTGCACATGCCCGGCGCGACCCAGCAGGCGCGCACGCTGCGGCGGGACTTCGAGGAACTGCACATCGAGCGGTCGTTCGACTACATCGTCTCCGCGCGGGTGCCGGCCACGCGGCGTTCCGCCGTGGCCAAGCATGCCACCCAGTCACTGGCCGCGCGTACCCTCAACCACCTGCTGCTCGCCATCCATCCGATGCGCATGGACGACGGCCCGTTGAGCCAGCAGCCGCCGAAGGCGCTGCGCCGCGCGCTGGATGCCGTGTCCGAACGGATACTCACTGTCGATTAATGGTCGACGCTTTGTCATTGATTTTTCCGCCACCGGACGGTGCCGCCCGCACGGAACCTATGGACAGATATTGGCGGGACGGCCAAGGGCAGTTACTGTTGTCGCCATCACAAAAGTAGCCCCGGAGGGAGCGCCGTGTCCCCGGCTGCTCCTCGGCCGCTCTCGGGCGAGGAGCCCGATAGCGGCAGCTCCCGTGCTCCGGGTCCGGAGTCTGCCGAAGAAGTTCCCCAGGCAACGAGCCCTGGTCGAGGCCGACCGCGATACGGGCTGTATCGGTTCGTCCGAGAACACGGCCAGGGGCCGTCTGGGCGCGGTGAGCCGGACCCACGACGTGAGACAGGCTTCAAGAAGGGATCGGGATGCTCGCGGGACTCAGCGGTCGGTCGGTGGTCGTCACCGGCGGTGCGGGTGTGATCGGGTCGGCGGTCAGCCGGCGGCTTGCGGCGGAAGGGGCACTGGTCGTGGTCGCCGACCTCGACGACGCCGCCGCCGGGACGGTCGCGCGGGCCATCGGTGGTGACGCCGTGGGCGTCGGCGTCGACATAACCACGCCGGCCGGCGCGCAGGCCAGTGTCGACGCGGCTGTCCAGGCCTTCGGAAAACTGGACCATTACCATGCCAATGCCGGCGTGGAGTGCATGGTGCGGCCGGTGGCGGATTTCGATCCGGCTGACTACCACCGGGTTTTCGCCGTCAACGTGCTCGGGGCCTTTCTGTCAGCGCAGGCTGCGGTACGGCAGCTGGTGGCCCAGGGCAACGGCGGCTCGATACTTTTCACCGCGTCCATCGCGGCGCTGATGGGGGCCGGTGGAACAGCGATCTACAATGCTTCCAAGCATGCCGTGCACGGCATGGCCCGCTGCCTGTCCCTGGAGGTCGCGGGTGCTGGAATCCGGGTCAACACCCTGGCGCCGGGCGTCGTCGAATCCCGCATGATGGATTCGCTGGGCGCCGGCCTTGGGACGCTGGCCGGGGTGGGCGAGACGGCTTTCAGGGGCGGCATGGAACGCGCGGTGCCGCTCGGCCGGTACGCCACTCCCGCGGAGATCGCGGCGGCCGCGGCGTGGATCCTCAGCGACGAGGTGCCCTATCTGCACAACGAGTGCATCACTGTGAGCGGCGGAATAGCGCCGTACTGATGCCCGCCGTACCGGTACCCACAGCGCTGATGATTGCCCCACTGAACACGCGGGATATGTGGGCAACTCATCGATGGCCGACGAAAGGTGACAGATAGTGGATCTTGAATTGGCGGGACGGCGGGCGCTGGTGACGGGCGCCAGCCGAGGACTCGGCCGGGCGATCGCGGCGACGCTGGCCCAGGAGGGCTGCTCGCTTGCCCTGTGCGCCCGCGGCGCCGAAGGCCTGGAGAAGGCCGCGGCCGAGCTGCGTGCCGACGGTGCCCAGGTGTGTGCCGAGCCCTTCGACGTCAGCGACACCGACGCGCTCACCACTTTCGTCAACGGCGCCGCGGCGGAACTGGGCGGGCTGGACATCGTCGTGTCCAACGTATCCGCCGGCGCGGCCAAGGACCCTGGCCAGTGGCAGCGCAGCCTGGACGGTGACCTGCTGCCGTTCGTCCGGCTCGCCGAGGCCGCGGTGCCGCACCTCGCCGACGGCGGTGGCTCGATCATCGCGATCGGCACGACGAACGCCTTCGACACGGTGCGGCCGGCATCGGCCAACGCCTACTCGGCTATCAAAGCGGCCGTGCTGCACCACTCCGCGGCGCTCGCGCGGACCCTCGCGCCGCGGGGGATCCGGGTCAACACGGTCTCCCCCGGGCCGATCGAATTCCCCGGCGGCGACTGGGAGAAGATCCGGGAGCAGCGGCCGGAGGTCTACGCGGAGGTCCTGGCCAAGATCGCTGTTGGCAGGTACGGCCGCCCTGAGGACGTCGCGGCAGCCGTCGCCTTCCTGGCGAGTCCCCGGGCCGGGTTTTGCAACGGCGTCAACCTCGTGGTCGACGGCGGGCTCGTCACCCGCGTGCAGTTCTAGAACCGGCGGTTGCGAGCCATGGCGGGACCGGCCGGCCGGGTGGAGGCCGTACTCGTGTGCGGCGGGCGCTGGCACGACTTCGACTTCGCGCGGTTACACCTTCTTGAGCGCCTGGGAAGACACGAGCGGGTGCGCACCCGGGTCTTCGAGGACTACGCCCGCATCGATGCGATCGAGTCCGCAGACCTGCTCGTCACCTACACCTGTGACGTGCGTCCCAGCCGTGAGCAGCAGCGGGTTCTGGTGGACTTCGTGGCGCGCGGCGGGCGGTGGCTGGCACTGCACGCCACCAACGCGGCGATCGAGGCGCCCACGCCGGGCGGGGAGCGTCTGTTCACGACGCCGCGGGTGTTCGGAGCGGTGGCCGCGGTGCTGGGCAGCCAGTTCCTCGGCCACCCCCCGATCGCGCCCTATCAGGTCGAGATCACCCAGCCGGATCATCCGCTGGTCGCGGGGATCAGCCCCTTCCAGGTCAGCGACGAGCTGTACGTCAGTGAGCTGCACCCGCCGATCGACGTGCTGCTGCACACCCGCTACCGCGGGCCGTCCCGGGGTTTCGCCGAAGGGCAGGTGCCCGCTTCCGCGGACGCTCGCCAGCCCGTGCTCTACCTGCGTCGCCATGCTGCCGGCGAGGTCTGCTACCTCACCCTTGGGCACTGCCGCGGCCGATTCGACGTCCAGGATCTCGGCGTCGACGACCTCGGCCACAGCGACCGGGGGAGCTGGACCGTCCCGGAGTTCATCACGGTGCTCGACCGTTGCTTGTCCAGAGCGGTCTACGGCACGGAGCACGGCGCCGGGTAGGAGGCTCCGGTAACAGGGGTGTAGATCAAAGAGCGGGGCTGGGGCGCGTGCGTCGCAAGGCGGCGCAGGGAGCCACCCTGGTCCTTTGATCCGCAATTAGTCATATAATTTTTTTATTTTGGGAGATGGTTGTCGATGACCCGTCAGCCGGACCTGTAAAAGACCCACAGCGTGCCCATCGACCCCCACCGGCGTGACCCGCGAATGGACCAGGCCATGACCCCACCGACCATCGAACCCTTCGATGTGCGCGTCACCACCGCCGAGATCGACGATCTCCGTGACCGGCTGGCCCGGACCAGGTGGCCCGACCAGATACCCGGCACGAGGTGGGAGTACGGCACCGAACGCGATTTCCTGGTCGAGCTGTGTCGGTACTGGAAGGACGACTACGACTGGTCGGGCTTCCAGACCCGGGCCAACGCCTTTCCTCAGTTCACCACCGGGATCGACGGGCAGCGCATCCATTTCATCCATGCACGCTCTCCCGAACCGACGGCGAGGCCCCTGCTGCTGACCCACGGCTGGCCGGGCTCGGTGGCGGAGTTCTGGCAGGTGCTCGGCCCCCTGTCCGACCCGGCAAACCACGGTGGTGACCCGGCCGACGCCTTCCATGTCGTCGTCCCGTCCCTGCCCGGCTACGGCTTCTCGGGTCCGACGACCGAGCGGGGATGGACCATCATCCGGGCTGCGTCCGCTTTCCTGGAGCTCATGACCCGCCTGGGCTATGAGCGCTTCTTCGCGCAGGGAGGCGACTGGGGCAGCGCGGTCACCACCACGGCTGCCGGCCTGGCCCCCGAGCGAGTACGGGCCATCCACCTCAACCTGCTGCCGGCGCCGCCACCGGACCGCAACGACCCGACCGCCGGCCTGGACGAAGCGGACCTGGCCATCCTGGCCCGGGTGAAGCATTTCGCCGACCACGAGACCGGCTACCAGAAGATCCAGGGGACGAAGCCGCAGACGCTGGCTTACGGCCTCGTCGACTCGCCGGCCGGGCTCGCCGGCTGGATCGTGGAGAAGTTCCACGGGTGGAGCGACTGCAACGGCACGATCGAATCTCGCTTCAGTCACGACCGGCTGCTTGACAATATCTCGATCTACTGGCTGACCGGGACGATCAACTCGTCGACCCGCCTCTACTACGAGTCGATCGGTCCCGGCCGGCGCCACACGCCCCCGCCGATCACGGTCCCGCTCGGCCATGCCGCGTTCCCGGCCGAAATGGTCCGGGCTCCTCGTAGCTGGTGCGAGGCAGCCTTCCCCACCCTGTGTCACTGGACGGATATGGCCCGGGGCGGCCACTTCGCGGCGATGGAGGAGCCCGAGCTGCTTGTCGACGACGTCCGCGCGTTCTTCCGCACCCAGCGGCTCTGAACGGCTCTGCCGCGTTGGCGAGGTCTGTTACCGCACCCTTGGCTTGGGCGCTGCCGCGGTCGATTCGGCGTCCAGGACCTCAGCGTCGACCACACGTTCCCAGACCCGCGGCCGGCGGATTGTGCGGCTTTCGGTCATGCTTCGACGTCGGGGTCGACACGGACGAGCATCTTGCCGACGTTGTCACCCCGTAGCATCCCGAGGAAGGCTGCGGACGCGTTTTCCAGGCCGTCCACGACCGTCTGTCTGGATACGAGCTCGCCGGTCCGCAGCCAGCCCGAGACACGGTCGGTGAACTCCGTCCGCAGGTCCTCGTGGTCGCGGATGATGAACCCGCGTAGGGTCACCCGTCTGAGCACAGCCTGGATGAGGTGGTCGATACCGGGCTGGGGTGCCGTCGAGGTGAACTGGGAGATCATGCCGCAGAGGACGACCCGGCCGCCGACCCGGAGGGCATGCAGCGCGGCCACCAGGTGGTCGCCGCCGACGTTGTCGAAGTACAGGTCGATGCCGTCCGGCGCGGCCCGCCCGAGCCCGGCCGCGATCGGTTCCGCGCGGTAGTCGACCGCGGCGTCGAAGCCGAGCTCCGTGGTAAGCAGGTGGCACTTGGCCACGCTGCCCGCGCTGCCGATGACGCTGGCGGCACCCAGCAGCCGGGCGAGCTGGCCGACCGCGCTGCCGACCGCCCCGCCGGCCGCGGAGACGAAGACAGCGTCCCCCCTGGCCAGCTTGCCCGCACGCAGCAACCCGGCATAGGCGGTGAAACCGGTCTGGCCGAGGATGCCGAGCCAGGCCGATGGCGCGGCGCGCGCGGCGTCGACGGCGCTGAACGCCGCGGGGCTTCCCGGCGTCGCCTCGACGATCGCCAGCTCTCGCCAGCCGAGCCGGTGGCGCACCCACGCGCCTGGGTGGATACCGGGAACGCGGCTCGCGAGCACCCGCCCGATGGCGGAGCCGTCCAGCGGCTCGCCGACGGCGAAGTTGGTCGTGTAGTGCTTCTCGGTCTCCTCGAGGCGACCCCGCATCGACGGGTCAACGCTCATGAAGGCGTTGCGGACGAGAAGCTGGCCCGCACCCAGCTCGGGCACTGCTCGTTCGGTGAGCGTGAAGTCCTCGGGCGCCGGTCCGCCCGGACCAGGACGGCGGGCCAGCGTCACCACCCGGGTGTGGCGCCCGGCGGTGCTCATGGCGGGGTTTTCCCGTCCCGCGGCCGGGCGCGGCGGCCGACCCAGCCGGTGATCTGCAGGTCCGCGTGACGGATCTCGCCCGACTGCCAGCGGCCCTCGGAGTCGAACAGGCCGCGCTGGCCGGTCATCGGGTCGTGGACCTCGACCAGCCCGGTGTCGGTCAGCGTGTACACCTGTTTGGTGATCGGATGAGTCAGGCTCATGGGTTTTGCGTTCACCGCACGTTCACAGCTCCTCCAGGCCGCGCAGTTCCTCCACACGGCGTACGCCGCGCTTGACGACCACGACCGGGCCGGTCACACGCAGCCGGCAGGCCAGCCGGAGGCGCCCGTCCGCCTCCGGACCGATGGCGGTCAGCCCCTCCTGTTCACGATCGTCAACGGGGCCGCAGTTGTCGGCCCCCGCGCTGACCCGCAGCACGCAGATACGGCAGGTGCCGAGCCCGCCGCAGACGGTCGGCCACCACAGGCCGTGCCGCCGGGCGGCGCTGAAGACGGTCTCGCTCTCGGCCACGGCCAGCACGATGCCGGACGGCGTTACCGTCACCTGAGCGGTCAGCGTGACATCCACGTGTCGAGCAGATGGTGAAAGTGCCGGATGCGGCTTTCCTGATAGTCCGCGAGCGTTATGCCTGGTTTGCGGGTCGCCTTCAGGCCCTGCTGGACGAACGGCAGGTTGGCGAGGTCCTGGTCGAAGACCGGGCCCAGCAGACCGAGTTCGGCAACGTCCGCCATGTTCATGCCCGCGGGCACCCATCGGATCTTCGCCGGGGCCGGGCGCGGGGTGCCCTTGGGCCATCCCGACAGGAAGAAGATTTCGGCAACACAACGGTCGGGGTCGTTACCGTAGGGCCGGAACCGATAGACGATATTCGATTTTTTCCCCGCCCAGGGGTGGAAGTTCGGGAAGAGAATATAGTTGACCGCGTCCAGCAGCTCGCTGTCGGTGACCTCCGCGTAGCTCTCGCCGGAGAGCGCGCTCAACTGGGCGCGCATCTGGTCGGCGAGCACCGCGCGGGCCGTGCCACCGGCTGGGATCTCCGGCAGGTCGCCGCCAGCCGCGGTGAGGTCCCGGCCCTGGGTCGAGGCGTAGAAGCCGCGTGAGAAGTAGAAGCTCTCCAGGACATCCTCTTCGGTCACGCCGCCCGCCAGATGCGGGCTCGGCACGCCCTGCACGGTGATCGTGCGGTCCCAGTTGGCGCTGGCCACCACGTCGTACTGGGAGTTGGCGTCGCCCATCCAGGCCAGTAGCTGCGGGTGGGTGCCGATCACGTGGAAGGCCTCCATGAAGGCCTCCTGCCCGATCTTCCAGTTGCAGGGCAGGACCTTCGCGATGTGTAACGAGGTATAACGGTCTTCCAGCGGCCACCGGGTGAAGTGGTCCGGCAGGTCGCCGGCGAAGGTCTCGAACGGCTCGCTGTGGGGATCCATGTTGATGAAGACAAAGCCGCCCCAGGTGGCGACCCTCGCCTCGGGCAGGCTGAATTTCTCCCGGTCGACGTGGGGGAAGTCCCAGGCGCACGGGATGCTCTTGAGGGTGCCGTCGATGTTCCAGGTGAACCCGTGGAACGGGCAGCGGAACTCCGGAACGTGCCCGCTGGTGGTGCGCAGCTTGCGCCCGCGGTGCAGGCAGGCGTTGACGAAGGCCCGGATCTCGGTCGGGGCGGTCCGCACGATCAATAGCGAGTCGTCGGCGATCTCGTAGATCTCGTGGTCACCGACCTCGGGGATGTCCTCCTCCCGGCAGGCGAACTGCCAGACCCGCCGCCAGAGCTTCTCGACCTCCAGACGATGCCAGGCGGGGGAGATGTAGCGCTCGGCATCGATATCCTCGTTGCCGAGGTACTCGTTCACGGTGAGCCGCAGGACGCTGGGCACGGGCCGGGTGTCCGCGGCGAGGTAGTCCTGAGCGGACGGGCCGGGGCAACGGGCGCGGGTGCCGGGCTCCTGCGTGACCATGACGCCTCCCGAAGTTTCTTGTGTCTGGCTATAGTAACCGGTCGCCAGGCGCCAGGCAGGAGATCACACCGGAATCCCCCCGGCCGGAATACGCTGCGGGGCCTGCGGCCATGCCAGCTGGCTGGGTGGGGAACGACCTATGGCCGGTGGTCGATGAGGATCGGTTCCTCGGTGACAGTGATGGTGTCTCCCGGTTGGACGGCGGTTGTACTGCTGTCCAACCGGTGGATCGCCGCGACGCCGGGTTCGGCGGTGGTGGTCGCGGTGCCGTGGTCGGTCCACCGGATCGTCGCGTCGTAGCGCCGATCGGATTCGGCAATGGTGAACAGGCACTGCCAGACGTTGTCCGGCAGCCTGATCGCCAGGAACGTCAGGCCGACGAGGCAGGGGGCTTCGCGCGGTCGTAGCACGTCTGGGCCGCGATCACCGCGGGCATCTCGCTCTCGATGAGCTCTATCAGCTCGCGCAGCTTCGCCGCGATGCGCACGCCGAGCGGCGTCAGGCTGTACTCCACGCGTGGTGGGATGGTCGCCTGGACGTCCCGGCGGACCAGCCCGTCGCGTTCCAGCGCCTGTAGCGTCTGCGACAGCATCTTCTCGCTGACCCCGTCGACTCTGCGGCGCAGCGCGTTGAACCGGTATTCGCCCTGGGTCAACGCTGCCAGGGCGAGGACCCCCCACTTGCTGGTGACGGTCTCCATCGTCCGCCGCGAAGGGCATGCGCGGGCGAAGACGTCGGCGGCCAGAGCGTCCGCCGGGTCGGCGGACACGGCCGTCGTAGGGGTCGAGCGGTTCATGGTACCCACTGTAGCGATTCAGGGCGCCATCCCCATCAACCGTACTAACCAATATGACTGCACTTACAAATAGTTAGTACACTCCTGGAGTGCCTACCGCACGGGCAGGCAACGCCAGATCGGCCACCAGGGAGAAAGCTATGATCACTGTTACCGGCGCCACCGGGCACCTCGGCCGCCTTGTCATCGAGGAGCTGCTGGAACGCGGCGTGCCCGCCGGCGACGTCGTCGCGGCCGTGCGCGGCCCTGAGAAGGCCGCCGACCTCGCCGCCCGCGGCGTGCAGGTTCGGGAGGCCGACTACACCAGGCCCGAGACGCTCGCCACGGCCCTCGCCGGCACGGACAAACTGCTGCTGATCTCCTCCAACGAGGTCGGCCAGCGCGCGGCCCAGCACCGCAACATCGTGGATGCGGCCGTCGCGGCCGGCGTCGGCCTCATCGCGTACACAGGCATCCTCAACGCCGACACCACCGGTCTGGCGCTGGCCACGGAGCATAAGGCCACCGAGTCGATCATCCGCGACTCCGGCCTGCCGTTCGTCTTCCTGCGTAACGGCTGGTACATCGAGAACTACACCGACAACCTCGCTCCCGCGCTCGAACACGGCGTGCTCCTCGGCGCCGCGGGCGACGGCCGGATCGCCGGCGCCACCCGCGCCGACTTCGCCGCCGCGGCGGCTGCCGTCCTGCTGGGCGCCGGCCAGGCGGGCGCCGTGTACGAACTGGGCGGTGACGAGCCCTTCACGATGACCGAGCTGGCCGCCGAGGTCTCCCGCCAGAGCGGCAGGACGGTCGTCTACCAGAACCTGCCTGCCCAGGAGTACACCAAAGCTCTCGTCGACGTTGGTGTCCCCGAGGCCTTCGCAAGCCTGCTCGCCGACTCGGATCTCGGCATCGGCCGCGGCGAGCTGACTACCGACAGCGGCGACCTGCGCCGCCTGCTCGGCCGCCCCACCACCAGCCTCGCCGACGCGGTAGCCGTCGCTGTCAAGGCCTGACCGAGCGAAGACGGTAGGCCGGGGCCGGGGCAGGCCCGGAATCGGTTATTGGGTGTGTGCCTGATAGCGGCGATCATGGCCGGCGGCGGGCCGGTGTTACCTGGTCCCGGCCCGCCACCAGCTCGTCCTCTGCCGGCCAGGCCGGCGTCCAGGGTCAGGTGAGCAGAGCACGGCCGAGGTGGTCGGCGGCGTCCCGGACGCCGGGCAGGACGAAGAAGTAGCCGCCACCGGTCGGGCTGATGTAGTCGACCAGCGGTTCATCGATGAGCCGGGTCTGGGTCGCCTCGAACTGGCGGGCGATGTCCTGCTGGTAGCAGCAGAAGGCCAGGCCCATGTCGAGGTTGCCGTTGGTGTCGATGCCCCGGTCGTAGTTGTAGCCGCGGCGCAGGATACGGGAGCCGGCGGTCTCGGCGGTGCGGGGGTTGGACAGCCGGATGTGCGCGTCGAGCGGGATGATCTTTCCGTCGGCGTCGCCCGCGTAGTCCGGGGTGTCGGTCTCGGCGGTGCCGTCCAGCGGCGCGCCGGTGTCCCGGCGCCGGCCGATCATCATTTCCTGCTCGTTGAGGGAGACCCGGTCCCAGAACTCCACCAGCATCCGGATGACCCGGATGACCTGGTAGGAGCCGCCTGTGGTCCAGGCGGGCTCGTCGCCGCCGTGCACCCAGACCAGCCGGTCCAGCTCGGCGGCGCTGGTCACGTCCGGATTGGCGATGCCGTCCTTGAAGCCGAGCAGGTTGCGTTGGGCTCCCGACGGCCGGGGCTGGTTCTGGAAGCCGTCGATGCGCCACCGCAGCTGCATGCCGCCGCGGGTGTGCCGGGCGATGTCACGCAGCGCGTGCAGCACGGTGTCGCGGCTGTGCGCGCACAGCTGAAGGCTGATGTCGCCATGGCACTGCGTGGCGTCCAGGTTGTCGTTGGGGAAGGTGCGCATCGGTGTGAGGTGACGCGGCGCTCGGTCGGCCAGGCCGAAGCGGTTGTCGAACAGGGATGCGCCCACACCGACGGTGACGGTCAGCGCGTCCGGGGGCACCACGGGCCCGACGATGCCGCTGTCCGACGGCGGGGCGGTCGTGCCGAGGTCGACCGGGGTGCCGCCGGCAGTCAGGAAACGGGCCCGTTCGGTGATTGTCCTGAACAGGTCGACAAGCCCGGCCCGGTCCGTCGTGATCGCGTCGAAGGACGCGAACATCGCCGCCGCCGGTGGTGGTGTGATGATCCCGGCCTGGTGGCTCCCGTGGAAGGCGACCACCTCGTCGGAGCTTCTGGGGCTGCCGGCGTCGGCGTTGGCGGTGGCGGTGGTGGTGGTGGTGGCCAGCGCGGTGCCCGCGGCGCCCACGGCCGCGCCCGCGGCCAGCGCGCCAGCGAGAAAGGAGCGGCGCCCGAGCGCGCCCCCGGCGAACCCGGCGCGGCGCCGGGGCACCGGACAGCTGGTGGCGGCTGTGGTGGCGGTGTCAGCGGCGGTTGCCTGCCGCGGCGGCGGTGATGGTTCGGACGCTTCGGCCATGATGGGTGGCACTCCGGAGGACGGTGCGGCAGACGGTGCGGCAGAGGAGCCGGTGAGGTCGGTGTTGGGGCTGGTGTTGGGGCTGGGCAGGCCGGACCCGGTCATCCGGTGCTCCTGATTTCCAGGATGTCCGGGATGGGCGCGAGGGTTTCCAGCAGCGCGCCGAGGCTGCCGTTCAAGCGTTGCCGGTCGGCGCGGGGGAGGGCGGCCGGGGCGATCCAGGTCCCGGCGGGGTGGGCGATCCGTGCCAGGAGCGATCCGAACGCGTCGAGCTCGCGTTCGGAGGCCGCCAGCGTCGCTGGCGCACGGGCCGCCAGCAGCGGTGTGATGATTGTCAACAGTTCGCGGGTGCCGTCCACATTCGCCGCGGCCGTTGCCAGCGTTGTGTTGCTGCCCTGGTCGGCGGCACCGGTGAGCTGGAACTCGAGGGTGTTCTCGAGAATTTCATGGCTGCGCAGGGCCAGGTCGTTCGGATCGAGTTCCTGGGTCGGGAAGGCCTTGGCGAGCGCACCGACGGCATCGGCGAGTGTCGCGGCGGACGCCTTCAACGAGTCCACCGATTCGCCGTGCCACAGCCCGTGCTCGACGCGGTGGAACCCGGCGAAGTCCGGGTCGCTGACGCCGTCCGGCAGGCCGGCGGGCTGGCCGTTGACCGACGCGTCGAAATCGCCGAACGTGCCGTAGGCGGCGCCGAGGCGTTCGTAGCTGAGATGGGCCGGGAGCCAGTCGCGACGGGCCGCGTCGAGGTCACCTGACTCGATGTCAGCCCGGAGCGTGTCGGTGTCGCGTTGCAGCGTGGCCAGGCCGGCGGTGACGAACGCCCGGTAGGCCTCCACCGGTGCCTTCACGGTCTCCTCAGTGACCGGGATGATCGCCTGCCCGCCAGCGCTCGACCCGGCTACCCGCCGGCTCGCCGAGACGACGGGCTCCCCGCCGTCGGACAGGCACTGCCAGGCATAGGTGCCGCCACCGATGGTCACGGACAGTGGCCGGCTGGTGCCCGGCGCGAGCAGTTCGATCTCGGCGTGGATCGCCCCGTTTGCCGGGTCGATGAAGCGTATCTCCATGGCCTGCCCGCCGGTGTTGCGGACGGTGAACATCATTCGACCCGGATGCGGAGCCTCCCAGGCGGTGACGCAGGAAGTGGAGGTCGCCTCGATCGTCGTGCCACCAGCTGGGGCGGACGGGCCGAGGGCGAGGATGGCGCCGCCAGCGGCAACGGCCGGCACCGCCACCAGGGCCGCTGGGAGTACCCACCGGGGCACCCGCCGTGAGCTGGTAGCCGCTGGTGCTGGTGCTGGTGCTGGTGCTGGTGCTGGTTCGGCTGGCGCCGGCTGGGGCACCTCGGCCCCGGCGGCTGCCGGCACAGCGGCTGCCGGCACAGCGGCGGATGCCGCCGGGGCGGGGCGGACACCCCGGACGAACAGGACCATGACCGGGATCAGGTAGCCGAGATAGCCGACGACCTGGAGCACGCTCATGCGTGGCGTGATGTTGAAGATGCCCTCGATGAGCCTGGAGTACCACGAGCTCGGGTCGATGGTGGTGCCGAGGTTGAACGCGGCCGCGTCGATGCCGGGCAGGATGCCGCTCTCCTGGAGGTCGCGTAGGCCGTAGCCGGCCACGCCGGACGCGATCACAATGAGCCCGATGCCGGTGAGCGTGAAGAATTTCGTCAGGTTGATCTTCACGGCCCGCCGGTACATGCCGACGCACAAACCGGTGGCGAGCGCGAGGCCGGCGCAGGCTCCGAGCAGCGGAGCGACCGATTCGGACGCGCCGCGGGTGGTCGTCCAGACGAACAGGGACGTCTCCAGCCCCTCCCGGGCGACGGCCAGGAACGCGGTGATGATCAGCGTGCCCGGCCCGAGTGCCAGGGCAGCCGTGATCTTTTCGCTGATCTCACTGGACAGCGCCCGCGCCGAGCTGCGCATCCAAAAGATCATTATGGTGACGAACCCGACCGCGACCAGGCTCAGGATGCCGCTGAACGCTTCCTGGGCCTTGGTCGACAGCTCGGTGGCGGCGAAGGTCAGGACGGCGCCGAAGCTCGCGGAGAGCGCGACAGCGGCCAGCACGCCCGTCCAGACCTGGGGCAGGCGTGCCCGCTCGCCGGCACGCACAAGCGTGGCAACCAGAATCGAGACGATCAGGCCCGCTTCCAGGCCTTCGCGTAACCCGATGAGCAGGTTCGGGACAACCTCACTCCACACGCCTGATACCTCCGTGATCGCTGATGTCGACCTAGCGGAGGTTATCAGAAGTATAAGTAAACTTCACTTAATTAGAGAGCATCATCAGGTTTCAGGTGAGATCAGAAGACGGCTGTCTGTCTGGTCAGCCGGGCGGCGGGTGTGCGGATGGGCGCACTCTCCGCGGGCGGCCCCGTCTGGACATCATGACTGATCATGATGCCTGGTGGGCTGCCCCGATGTACGGGATGTCATCCCGCGATGGTGCGCTCAGAGCGCCAGTAAGAACGTTGTAACGCTTTTTTGTCAAGCTTCCCCATGGCGTTACGGGGAAGCTCGGCGAGCATTTCATATGATTTGGGGCATTTGTACGACGCGAGTGACAGCCGGCAGAAGCGGTCGAGCTCGCCTGGGCCCGGCGGTTCTCCACGGGGCACGATCAGCGCCCGTAGCGTCTCGCCCAGGTCCGCGTCAGGCACACCGATCACGGCCACGTCCGCGACCGCCGGGTGGTCGGCCAGCACACGTTCGCACTCGGCCGGGTAGAGGTTCACCCCACCGGAGACGACCATGTCCGCGAGCCGGTCGGTGATGTGGACGTACCCATCCGCGTCGACGAAGCCGATGTCGCCGAGCGTGAACACGCCGGGCGCGAGGTAGGCGGCCGCGGTCTTGACGGGGTCGCCGTGATAACGAATGCCCCGGTCGGCTGGGGCGCGAAAACCCAGCACACCTATCTCGCCGGCGCCCACCGGCGCGTTGTCCGCGTCGAGGACGACCGCCTCGAACGGTGGTACGCACCGCCCGACCGACCCGGGCCGGGCAAGCCATTCGTCGCTTGTGATACGGCAGACAGTGCCCGCCTCACTGCCTCCGTACGACTCCACCAGCACCGGCCCGAACCAGTTGATCATTGCCCGTTTGGTGTCGGGTGGGCAGGCCGACCCGGTGTGGGAGACACTGCGCAGGCTGGTCACGTCGTAGCGGTCGCGTACGTCCGCGGGCAGGGCGAGCAGCCGGGCGAAGTGCGTCGGGACCAGCACCGACGACGTCACCCGGTGGGCCTCGATGAGCCGCAGCACATTCTCCGCGTCGAACCGGCCGAGGATGACCACGGGCTGCCCGGACAGCAGATGGCGCAGGCAGCTGAGCGGGCCATTGTGCGCCAGCGGCCCGACCACGAGATGCGGGCCGGGCGGGAAGGCCGAGCGGGCAGCCAGCGCGGCGGCATAGCCGGCCGCGGTGCCGGGGGTCGGCGCCGTCCAGCGCACCTCGGTGCCCCGCGGCCGCCCGGTGGTGCCGGATGTGTAGACGATAGGCGGCCGGGCGGGCCGGCTGGCGATGGCCGGCAACGGCCGGTCGCTACCCGTCCAGTCCGCCCAGTCCGTCCAGCCGGGGTGCTGTCCGGGGGAGACGCCGTGGACAATTACGGCACGTAACCGCACGGACGTGGCGGCCCTGGCGATGCCCTCGCGGCCAGCCGGCCCGGCGACGGCGGCCACCGCGCCGGCGTCCACGAGCAGGTCGGCGAACTCACCGGCGGTGAGCTGGCGGGACAGCGCCACGGTACCGACCCCGGCGCAGATGCCCGCGGCATGCGCGACAAGGGTTGGGATGAGGTTCTCACCGGTGACGGCGACCCGCGCTCCGTCACCGTCCGCGACGGCAAGCATCTCGGCAGCCACGGCGCGTACCTGGTCGGCGAGCTCCGCCCACGTGAGCCGGCTGGTGTCGTCGACGAGGGCGACACCAGCCGGCTCACGCCGTGCCCGCGCACCGATCCCCACCAGCTCCAACGGACCTCACCGCCCCGCTTCTCACGTCTGCCGGCTGCGTGCTTGCCGGTCATGTCGAATGTAGACCCATAACTGTAAGAGCAGTCAAGAAACAGTTCCGGGTTCCGCCGCGGGTGCCGCGGGCGGGGCGGGCGGGGCGGGCGGGGCGGGCGGGGCGGGCACTCCTGCGGCGGAGGCCAACGACAAACACCGGCTATGAGTCTGGTGTGGGGAGGCATCTCTTACTAGAGTCCATTTCGACAAACTCCCGGATGCTCGGACGGCACAGCGGTCCGCTGCGCGCGGCCGCCGGGCCAGGCAGAGAGGGGCAGGCATCATGACGCGAGCCGTCGCGGCCGACCAGAGCGCCCGGCCCGCCCAGCCCGCGGCCGTCGCCGCCACCAACGCCCGCGTCGGCACCAACGCCGACGCCGGTGCCAGTGCCGACGCGGGCGTGCTCCTGGACCTGCACCGCCGGATGGTGCGCATCCGGGTGTTCGAGACCGAGGCCGGTCGGCTGATGGAGGCCGGCACGCTGCCCGGTTTCCTGCATCTCTACGTCGGGCAGGAGGCGGTCGCCGCTGGCGCGATCAGCACGCTGCGGGACGAAGACCAGATCACCTCCACCCACCGCGGGCATGGCCATGCGGTCGCCAAGGGCGCGGACTTCCGCCGGATGTTCGCCGAACTGTATGGCCGAGTCGACGGCTACTGCCACGGCCGGGGCGGGAGCATGCACATCAACGACCTGTCGATCGGCATGCTCGGCGCGAACGGGATCGTGGGCGCGGGCATCCCGATCGCGGTGGGCGCGGCGTTCGCCGGCGCCTACCGCCGCGACGGCACCGTCGCGATGGCCTTCTTCGGCGACGGCGCCTCCAACATCGGCAGCTTCCATGAGGCGGCCAACCTCGCCGCCGTGCTGCGCCTGCCGGTGGTGCTCGTCTGCGAGAACAACGGCTATGCCGAGTTCACCCCGCAGGCCCGGCACATGCTGCTCACCGACGTTGCCGATCGCGCGGCGGCCTACGGCATGCCGAGCGAGATCTGCGACGGTATGGACGCGGCCGCGGTCCGGGCGGCCACCCTGCGCGCGGTGGAGCGGGCCCGGTCCGGTGGCGGCCCGACGCTGGTCGAGGCCAAGACCTACCGTTACTACGATCATCAGGGCGTCAAGGGCCTGCGCATCCCGTACCGCACCCAGCAGGAGATCGACGCCTGGAAGGAACGCGACGCGATCAAGCTGCTGGAGAGCGGGGCCACCGCGGCCGGCACGGTCGCGCCGGAGCGTTTTGCGGAGATCTGGGCGCGGACCAGGGCCGAGGTCGCCGCGGCGATCGCCTTCGCCACGGCGAGCAGTGAGCCGGACCCGGCTGACATCGCCCGGGATGTCTACAGCGTGTGATTCCTACGGCATGTGACGCCCACGACGACCAGCGGTGAAAGGAGCTCCACGGCCGATGACACGCACCCTGACCTACGTCAAAGCGTTCAACGAGGGCCTCGCGCAGGTCATGCGCGCCGACGACGACGTGTTCGTGGCCGGCGAGGATGTCGCCGGCTACGGCGGGGTCTTCCACATGTTCGACGGGCTGCTGTCGGAGTTCGGGCCGCGCCGTGTTGTGGACACCCCCATCTCCGAAGCGGCGATCATCGGCCTCGGTGTGGGCGCCGCCGCCCGTGGCCTGCGGCCCGTGTGCGACCTGATGTTCATGGACTTCCTCGGCGTCTGCATGGACCAGGTGGTCAACCAGGCGGCGAAGATGAAGTTCATGTACGGCGGCTCGGTCAGCGTCCCACTCACGATCACGACCGCGGCGGGCGCCGGGCTCGGTGCCGCCGCGCAGCACTCCCAGAGCCTGGAAGCATGGCTCGCGCACACCCCGGGCCTCAAGGTGCTCATGCCCGCCACCCCGGTGGACGCCAAAGGGATGATCGTCTCCGCTGTACGTGACGACAACCCGGTCATCGTGATGCTCAACAAGGCGCTGCTCGGATCCAGGGGCGAGGTGCCCGAGGAGATCTACGAGGTGCCGATCGGCACGGCCGCCACGCTGCGCACCGGTGACGACGTCACCGTCGTGGCCCTGGGCCGGATGACCGTCGAGGCGCTGGCCGCCGCCGAGGAGCTCGCGGCCGAGGGCGTCTCGGTCGAGGTCATCGACCCCCGCACCGTGCAGCCGCTGGACAGCGAGACGATCGTGCAGTCGGTGGTGCGCACCAACCGGGTGCTCGTGGTGCACGAGGCTGTACGGTTCGGTGGCATCGGCGCGGAGATCGCCGCGCAGGTCCAGGAGGCCGCTTTCGACTACCTCGACGCGCCGGTGTCGCGCCTGGGCGCGCCGTTCACCCCGGTGCCGTTCAGCCCGGTGCTGGAGCGGGCGTACATCCCCGACCGCGCCCGGATAGCCGACGGCTGCCGCCGGCTGCTCGCCCGAGGCTGACGCCATGGCTGTCGAGGTGCTGCTGCCCAAGCTCGGGCTGACGATGCGGGAAGGCACGATCACCGAGTGGCTCGTGCCGGCCGGTGGTCTGGTCCGTCCCGGTGATGTGATCATGAGGCTCGCCACCGACAAGGTCGACGCGGATGTCGAGGCCGAGGGGGAGGGACTCTTCCATCCGGTCGTCGCGGCCGGGGCCACAGTGCCGCCGGGCGCGCTCGTGGGCTGGCTGCTCGCCGCGGGCGAAGTGCCGCCCGGCGGGCCGCGGCCCCGCCCCGCGCCGGCCGAGCGGCGCTTCGCGTCCCCGAACGCCCGCCGGGTGGCGCGGGAACACGGCCTCGACCTCGCGACCGTCCAGGGCACCGGCCCAGGTGGCCGGATCGTCTCCGAGGACATCGAGGCGGCGGCCGACCGGGCGGCCACCGTTGCCACCGCGGCCACCGCGTGCCCGGCGGTCCCCAGCATCCCGCCAGTGGCCATCCCGCCAGTGACCATCCCGCCAACTGCCACCCCGCCAGTGACCATCCCGCCAACTGCCACCCCGCCGCCACCGGCGCCGCTGGTGCGCCGGCACGCCGAGACCCTCGGCGTCGACCTCGCCACAGTGGCCGGCACCGGAGCGGGCGGACGCATCCGCCGGGCGGACGTGGACCTCGCGGCCGCCGCCGACACACGCGATCGCGCATTACCGCCGCCGCCCGCGCGCCGGTCGCCGCCCAGACCCCGGCCAGGCCAGGTCGTGGCGCTGACCGGGATGCGCGGCGCGATCGCCCGCACCATGCGCGCCAGCCTGCAGGAGATGGCGCAGCTCACCCACGGTTACGAAGCCGACGTCACCGATCTGGTCGCCCTGCGCGCCCAGCTCAAACGGGAGTGGACCGGCCTGGGGGGCGCCGGTGCCGCTGCCGGTTCCACGCCGCGGGTGCCGTCCCTGAACGACTTCGTCATCCGGGCCGCGGCGCTGGCCCTGCGCGATCATCCGATGCTCAACGCCACCATCCGTGACGACGGTATCCACCTGCTTGCCGAGATCCATATCGGGACGGCGGTCGCGGTACCCGACGGGCTCGTGGTGCCGGTCGTGCGGGACGCGGCCGACCGTGGGCTGCTCGCCCTCGCGGCCGAGACAAGGCGGCTGGCTGGCGCCGCCCGCGACGGCCGGCTCACCACGGCGGATCTGGCGGGCGCGACCTTCACGGTGACGTCGCTGGGCGGCTACGGCGTGGACTTCTTCACACCTGTGATCAATCCGCCGAACGTGGCCATCCTCGGGGCCGGGCGGGTCCGTGACGGGGTCCGCTGGGAGGGCGACACACCGCGGCGGACGTCCGTGCTGACGCTCAGCCTCACCTTCGACCACCGCGCCGTCGACGGCGCGCCCGCCGCCGAGTACCTGCGCGCGGTCACGGCGCTGCTCGCCCGTCCGCTGCGGTTGCTGGCCGCATGAGCCGGGTGCTCCGATGACCTCCGCGGTGACGCCGCGTGGTGTCCCCATCGACCCGGCGCTGTTCGCGTCGCTCGACCCGCCGCGCCTTGCCGGCGGCAGGTGCGGGAACTGCGCGACGACGGTCTTCCCGGTGGCCGCGGCCTGCCCCCGCTGCTCGGCGGACGGACCGGCCATGGCACCGGTCGCGCTGCCCGGCCATGGCACGATCTGGACGCTGACCAGCCAGGGCTTCGAACCCAAGCCGCCGTACACCCCACCGCCGGACGGATTCCGGCCGTACGCGGTCGGCTATGTGGATCTCGGTGACGTGCTTGTCGAATCCCTGCTGGCCGGGGATCCGGCCGCGCTTGACATCGGGGTCCGGGTACGGCTCACGCTCGTCCAGACCGGCACTGCCGGCGAGGTCACCTACGCGTTCGAGCCCGCCGAGCCCGCCGAGCCCGCCGGGGAGAAGGAGACGGGCACATGAGCATCGACCGGGGCCCCGACGCCGTCTACGTCGTCGGGGTCGGCATCCACCCGTTCGGCCGGCACGAGGGCGTCACCGGGATGGGCATGGCCGAGCACGCGGCCCGCGCCGCGCTCACCGACGCGGGCGTCAGCTGGCCCGATGTCGATCTTGCCGTCGGCGGCAGCAACGTCTCCGGGAAGCCCGACACCCTCGTCTCCCGCCTCGGCCTCACCGGGCTACCGTTCGTTACTGTCCGCAATGGATGTGCCACCGGTGGTGTGGCGCTGGCGACCGCGGCGAACGCCCTGCGGGCCGGGGAGGCCGACGTGACCGCGGTCATCGGTTTCGACAAGCACCCGCGGGGCGCGTTCAGCTCCGACCCGGCCGGCTACGGGCTGGGAGAGTGGTACGGCCGGACCGGCCTCATGGTCACCACCCAGTACTTCGCCATGAAGACCCGGCGTTACCAGTACGAGCACGCCATCTCCGACCGGTCGCTGGCCCGGGTCGCGGTCCGCGCGCTGCGCAACGGCGAGGCCAGCCCCACCGCCTGGCGGCGCACCCCGCGCACCGAGGACGAGGTGCTCGCCGCGCCGACCGTCAACGCACCGTTGACCCGATCGATGTTCTGCTCGCCGAGCGAGGGCGCCGTCGCGCTCATCCTCGCCCGTGGCGACCGCGCGGGTGACCTGTGCGAACGCCCGGTGCGGCTCGCGTCGGTGGCGCTGCGCACCCGCCGGTTCGGCTCGTTCGAGGTGTTCTCCCCGTGGCTCGCGCCCGAGCCCTGCCACAGCCCGAGCATGGCCGCGGCCGCCGCGGCGTTCGCCGCGGCCGGTGTCGACCCGTCCGATGTGGCCGTCGCCCAGCTGCAGGACACCGACAGCGGATCGGAGATCATCCACCTCGCCGAAACTGGGCTGTGCGGGCACGGCGAGCAGGAGAAACTCCTCGCCGACGGTGTCACCGAGCCAGCTGGCCGCCTTCCGGTCAACACCGACGGCGGATGCATCGCCAACGGCGAGCCGATCGGCGCGTCCGGGCTGCGCCAGGTGCACGAGATCGTCCGCCAGTTGCAGGGACGGGCGCTCGGCCGGCAGGTCCCCGGGTCTCCGCGGGTCGGCTTCACCCATGTCTATGGCGCGCCTGGGCTCTCCGCCTGCGCGGTGCTGACCGTCTGAGTGCTTGACCGGGAAACGTAGCGCGCAAGCCCCGCCGTTCAGGGCGGGGTTAGCGCATCGGGGCTGGCCGCCGCTGCCCTTCGATGTACTCGCGCAACACCGAAATGGGCGCTCCGCCAGCTGAGGCAGCGAAGTAGGACGGGGACCAGAAATGCCCGCGCATCGAGGCCCGGTTCACCCGGCCGGTGAACTCGGCGCGCAGCATCCGCGCGGACACACCCTTGAGGCTGTTCACGAGCGTGGACACGGCGATTTTGGGCGGATATTCGACCAGCAGGTGTACGTGGTCGTCCTCCCCGTTGAACTCGACGAGGCGGGCGCTGAAGTCGGCGCACACGTCGCGCATGGTCTGCTCGCAGGTGTTGAGCATCGCCGCGTCGAACACCCCACGCCGGTACTTCGTCACGAAGACCAAGTGAATATGAAGCGCGGAAACCACGTGCCTACCGCGCCGATAGTCATCGGAGATGTCCATAGACCAAGTATGCTTGGTGGCGTGTCGACCGTCCGATACCGCTACCGCGCCTACCCGGCCCCAGCGCAGGTGCAGGCATTGGCGCGGGCGTTCGGATGCGCCCGGGTCGTCTACAACGACGCAATCCGACTACGTGATGAGACGCACGCGGCAGGCGAGAAGATCTCCGACACCGAGGTACAGCGCCGGGTCATCACGCTGGCGAAGAAAACTCCCGAACGGGAATGGCTCGGTCACGTCTCGTCGGTCGTTCTGGTGCAGGCATCGCAGGATGCGCGGAAGGCATGTCGGAACTGGTTCGACTCGCTGTCAGGCAAGCGGAAGGGCCGCCGGGTCGGGCGCCCCCGGTTCCGGTCTCGGAAGGACAACCGGCAGTCGATCCGGCTTACCCGCAACGGCTTCGGTGTCACTGCGCGGGGCGTGCAGCTAGCGAAGATCGGTAATGTTCGGCTTGAATGGTCGCGGCCGTTACCATCGGTCCCATCATCGGCCACGGTGATCCGGGAAGCGGACGGCCGGTACTACGTGTCGTTCGTTGTCGATGTCACCGACGAGCCCTATTCGTCAACGTCGAGCGAGGCGGGGATCGATCTGGGTCTCGAACGACTGGCAACCGTGTCGACCGGCGAGATCGTGGCCAATCCACGCCACCTGCGCACCGCTTGGCGCCGCCTGAGCAGGGCTCAACGGGCACTGGCCAGGAAGAAGAAAGGCTCGGCGAACCGGGCGAAAGCGGTCCGCCGTGTGGCGGTATTGCACCGGAAGGTCCGAGAGACCCGCCGAGACCATCACCACAAGCTCGCCGCTCGACTTGTTCGCGACAACCAAGCGATCTACGTTGAGGATCTTGCGGTGTCCGGTCTCGCCCGAACGAAACTCGCGCGGGCGGTCCACGACGCTGGCTGGTCGAAACTGGTCGGCCTGCTGGAGGAGAAGGCCGCGCGGCGTGGTCGAAGCGTGGTGCGGGTAGGCCGGTTCTTCCCGTCGTCACAACTCTGCTCAGCCTGCGGAGTGAAAGATGGTCCGAAGCCACTGGCGGTCCGGACGTGGACGTGTCCGGCCTGTAACACCACACATGATCGTGATCTGAATGCGGCCCGGAACATCCTGTTCGAGGGACAGCGCATCGTCGCCGCCGGGCGGGTGGAGACGGTAAACGCCTGTGGAGTCGATGTGAGACCGGCACCCGTGCCGGCAGTCGGCAGTGAAGCAGGAACCCACCGAGGTGCGGCATGAACCGCACGGTAGGAATCCCCGTCCTTCAGGGCGGGAGGACGTCAACGTCTGAACACGACCGGCGAAGGGGGCAGCACCACCGATGAGCACTCCGGAACTCGCGACCTGGCGTACCGAGGTACGGCGCTGGCTCGCCGCCACCGTCGCCGCGCCCGCGGCAACCGGCGGTCCGCGCGATCTCGCGGTGTTCCGCAACCTCTCCGACGCCGACGAACGCACGCTGCTGGACAACGTCCGGGCATACCGGCGGGCCCGGTATGACGCCGGCTATGGCGCACTCACGCTGCCGGTCGAGCAGGGCGGTGCCGGTCTGCCCGCGCTGTTCGCGGCCGCCTTCGCCGACGAGGAACGCGCGTTCGCCGTGCCGCCGTCCACCGAGTTGATCAGCGTCACGACCGGCCTGGTCGGCCCGGCCTTGGCGATGTTCGGTACGCCCGCCCTGCGGGAACGGTTCGTCGGCCCGCTGCTGCGTACCGACCTGCTCGCCTGCCAGCTGTTCAGCGAGCCCGGAGCCGGTTCCGATCTGGCGGCGCTGTCCTGTCGTGCCGTCCGTGATACCGGGGATACCGGGGACACCGGGGACGGCTGGGTGGCGGATGGGCAGAAGGTCTGGTCATCTGGCGCGCGGTTCGCCGACTACGGCCTGCTGCTCGCTCGCACCGACCCGGACGTGCCCAAGCACGCCGGGATCACCGCGTTCCTCGTGCCCATGGGCGCCGCCGGTATCGAGATCCGTCCGATCCGGCAGATGAGCGGGGGGACGTCGTTCAACGAGGTCTTCCTCACCGGCGTCCGGATCCCCGACAGCCTGCGCGTCGGTGCTGTCGGCAACGGCTGGCGGGTGGCGAACGCGACGCTGTCCTTCGAACGCACCGCGTCCGGTTCGGTGACTCGGCGTAAGGGAGGAACCTTCGATGACGTGCTGGAACTCGCCCGTTCGCTTGGCCGGGCCGGCGACCCGGTCGTCCGCCAGCAGCTCGCCGATCTCCACATCCGGACGGTGCTGCGGGCCGCCACCGCCGGGCGGGTGGCGCGGGCCGCCGCCGCCGGGATGCCGCCGGGGCCGGCGGCCTCGGTCGGCAAGCTGGTCGCGTCCGACGTGCTGACCCGAACCGGGGAGCTCGCCGTCGACCTGCTCGGCGGCCGGGCCGCGGCTGACACCGGCGAAGGATTCGCCTGGACGGAGCACCTGCTGGGCGCGCCCGGCTACCGGCTCGCTGGTGGGACCGACCAGATCCAGCGGAACATCATCGGCGAGCGGGTGCTGGGTCTGCCGGCCGAGCCACGGGCCGACAAGGACCTCCCCTGGTCCGGACTGTCCCGATCCTGAGCGGTGGCCGCCAGACCCGGCCCGCGGCTCGCGCCGCGCCCGCCTGGCCCGCTACCCAGGTGGGTTCGCCAGGGAGGCGACGATGTGGAACTCCACGCCGAACGGGTCCTCAGCGGCGGCGATACGTCCGTAGGGGGAGTCCTGGGGCGCGCCGGAGATGGTGCCGCCAGCGTCGACAATCCGCCGGGCGGCCGCATCGGTGTCGTCCACCTGGAAGTAGGTGATCCAGGATGAGGAGCGCGCGTCGGCCACGCCGTGGATCCCGCCGACTATGTGGCCGTCCGGGCGGTGCAGCAGCGTGTAGTCGATGTCGGGTGTCCGCACGGGTTCCAGGGTGTAGTCGAAAATCGCCTGGTAGAACGTGCGGGTCGCCTCGGCGGCGGGAGTGCGCAGCTCGTTCCACGCCAGGGAACCGGGCTCGTCGACAATGCGCGCGCCGGGGTGCGTACGCCCCTGCCAGAGGCCGAACTGCGCGCCGGCCGGGTCGCGCGCGATCGCCATCCGCCCGGCGTCCATCACGTCCATGGGCGCCATGACCAGCTGGCCGCCAGCGTCGGCGATGTGCTTGGCGGTGCCGTCACAGTCATCGCTGGCGAAGTAGAGGTTCCACCAGAAAGAAGCGGCCTGCGGGTCAGGGTTCGCCATGACGGCCGCGACCGGCTGCCCGCGCAGCAGGCACATCGTGTAGCCCTCGGTCTCGGGCGGGCCTTCCTCGAACTCCCAGCCGAACAGCGCGCCGTAGAACTCCTTTGCGCGTTGAATGTCGGGAATGCCAAGGTCGAGCCAGGTAGGTGTCCCCGTCGGTGGATTGCTCGTGATGTTGACCATGAGATTGTCTCCTTCGGGCCTGTCGGATATAGGTCTGCCTACCCATCCTTGACATCCCCGGACGGCTCTGCCAGTTCCCACGTGCGGGCACTCGCCGCGATAGATGCCCGGTATCACGCGGGAGCGGACTGACCGGGGAGGAGGAACGGAAGGGGATCCCGGGAGAGAGGGCAAGCCCTGCCGGCCTACCAAGGGCTGACCTGCAACGCTGCAACGCTGTGACGCTGGGCAGTATGTCAGCGATCAATGACCCGAACCGGCCGGTCCACTATGACTATCAGCATAGGCGTGCAACCCGTACAGCGATCTTGTTCGACAACCATAGTTGTCGGCCTGTTGGGTGACAGCTATGGCTGTCGCATGGCGGACGATGCTGCGTCGGCACGTGGTGAGAAGTCGGCGGGCGCCTTTTAGCCCAGCGGGTTACATGTTCTTCGCATCCTGCGGTCGGTCAGGGAGTGGGGATAACCGTGCCCCGATAGCGATGGCGGGTGGTGCCCACTTTCTCGGGGTTGACCAGCATCCTGTCCTCCTTATGCGGATAGATGAGCAGCCTTATGCGGATAGATGAGCAGCCGGCCTGGGGGCTCGCGGCTATTTGAGCAGAATCCTGGGCTGCGCTGTCGGGAAGTTCAGCAGCGTTGAGATGCCGCGGACAGGATCTGGCTGCCTTGGCCGTCACCGACCGTGAACTGTGATGGAAGGTTATGGCGCCGCGACAGCGGCGGTGTCGTGATGGGCGGGGCTGGTGTGGATGGTCGCGGCCGATAGCCGGCGGATGTGGCGCAGGAGGTGGGCTTCCGCGGCGTGCGCGACGTCGTGGGCGGCGGTCAGCGTCAGGTCCGGGTCGACGGTAACGTCGGCTTCGGCGCGCAGAGTGTGGCCGATCCAGCGCAGGCGCAGTTCGCGGACGGTTTCGATGCCGTCGGTGTGCAGGAGGGTTCGGGTGGCTTCGGCGACCGTCTCGGGGTCGACAGCGTCCATGAGCCGGGCGCCGACGACGCGGGCGGCGGAGCGTAGCACCCCGAGGACCGCAACGGTGATCGCCAGGCCGGCGGCGGGGTCGGCCCAGCGCCAGTCCAGGGCGACGCCGACGGCGCCGAGGACAACCGCGAGGCTGGTGAAGCCGTCAGCGCGGGCGTGCAGGCCGTCGGCGACGAGGGCTGCGGAGCCGATCTGGTGGCCGACGAGGATGCGGTAGCGGGCGACGATCTCGTTGCCGGCGAAGCCGACGAGCCCGGCTGCGGCCACCGCGGCGAGGTGGTTGATGTGCTGGGGGTGGAGCAGGCGGTCGATCGCAGCCCAGGCGGCGAGCGCACTCGACAGGGTGATCATTGCGAGGACGGCGAGTCCGGCGAGGTCTTCGGCACGGCCGTAGCCGTAGGTGAACCGGGTGGTGGGCGGGCGGCGCGTGAGGGTGAAGGCGAGGAGGAGCGGGACCGCGGTGAGCGCGTCGGCGATGTTGTGCAAGGTGTCGCCAAGCAGCGCCACCGACCCGGACAGCATGACGACGACGGCTTGCAGGGTCGCGGTCAGGCCGAGGCCGGCCAGGCTGATCAGCAGGGCGCGGCGGCCGGCGGCGTCGGCTTCCAACACGTCGTCGATCTGGTCGGCGCTGTCGTGGCTGTGCCCCCCGACCAGGTCCGACAGCCGGTGGCGAAGCTGTGCCCACCGCCCGGCTGGGTGATGGTCATGCCCGTTCTTGTGCGTGTGCCCGCCGTGAGCATGCCCGTGGCCGGTGTCCATGTCTCGCGACGATAGACAAAAACGATCAATGCGGTGTGCTGGCATCTACCATCGCAACGCACCTGCCCCGACGGTGCGTTCAGCGACTCGCGGTGCCCCGCTCGAATCGATCTTCGCCGTCGGCTACTGCTCGTCATAGCCCAAGATGAGCAGTGTTCAGAGGGCTGCGCCGGGATGGTTGAGCAGGATCTTCCGGTTCTCGCGCGGGCCGATGGCGGGTGTCGGTCCCGGTCCCGGTCCCGGTCCCGGTCCCGTGGACAGCGGACCTGGAGTCCACTGTCCGAGAGGACGGGGCGGCATGGGTCCTCCGATCCCTACAGCACGCCCTTGCCCATCGGGTAGCCGTACCGGTCCCCTGTTTGAGCGGCTACCCCGCAAGGGCGCCGCTGGCGCAGGCCACCGGCTGCGCTGGGACCGCCCGAGGACAGCCCGACTCGTTAACACAAGCGCAGATCGCAGCACCTTTCACACCCACCCGAGCACTCCGCGACTTAAGAGCGACCGGCAATAGGGGACGCGGCGCCGCGGGGCTGGGGCACGCACCTCGCCGCATCGCTGCCCGTCCATCGCTGCGTGATGCACGGGTACCCCGGCTCGTCGGTCGCCACCCACCACCTCCGGTGGCTCCCTCCGCTGCCTCGCGATGCACGTACCCCAGTTCCGCTCCTTGATCCACACCCCTATTGCCGGGCGCTCTTAAATACCCAACGGATACTGTTCAAGATGTAGGCGCGGGCCGTGGGTGCGTCATGTGCGCTCTTTCCGTGCCGTTCTCCGAGAGTACGGGAGGGGAGCATGGAAACAATCAGCGTGCGAGCCGAGCGGAACGTTTCTGGGCTGTTTGTGTGACGGCGATGATCGTTCGTCTCGAGGGGCTGACACGGTCGAGTCCGCTTGGAGGCCGCTCTGCCTGGCCCCGGCCCCGGCCCCGGCCCCGGCGCCGGCGCCAGGGCCGCTGGCTACACCAGGCCGTGGCGCTGCTTGCCGCGGGCCTGAAACATCCGCAGACCACCATCCAGGAGTCCGCATGACCGCCGCAGTACTGATCACCGGAACGTCCTCGGGTATCGGCCGGGCCACCGCGCGGCGGCTGGCCGGTCATCCCGGCCTGACCGTCTACGCCACCGCCCGCCGCGCTGAGAGCATGACCGACCTCGCCGGGGCCGGCGTTCGGACACTCGCGCTGGACGTCACCGACGAGAAGTCCATGCGCGCCGCCGTCGCCTTGGTCGAAGCCGAGCACGGCGCCGTCGGTGCTCTGGTGAACAATGCTGGTTACGGAGAGTACGGAACCATCGAGGAAGCCGACCTGGACAGTGTGCGCCGTCAGTTCGAGACCAACGTGTTCGGGCTCGCGCGCATGACCCAGCTCGTCCTGCCCAGCATGCGAGCCGCCGGCCGGGGCCGGATCGTCAACGTCGGCTCCATGGGCGGCCGGCTCGTCTTCCCCGCCGGTGGTTACTACCATGCCAGCAAATACGCCGTGGAAGCTCTCACCGACGCATTGCGTTTCGAGACGGCTTCTTTCGGCATCAAGGTCAGCCTCATCGAGCCCGGCCTGATCCGTACCGGATTCGGTGCTACCGCCGCCCACACGCTTGCCGGATCGGCAGCCCCGTCCGGGCCCTACGCCGCCCTCAACGCCGCCGCCGATGAGAAGATGGCCCGGTCCTACCGGTCGACCCTGCTGTCCGCTCCGCCTGAGGCCGTCGCCAAGGTGATCGAAGACGCCGTCACCGCCATCAGGCCGCGCACCCGGTACCTGGTCACCCCTGCGGCCAAGGTGCTCGTGCACACCCGCCGGTTGCTGGGCGCCCGCGCGTTCGACGCCTATCTGCGAAGGCAGGGCTGGGGCGCTGAGTGAACAGCATCGGCGGCCGCGCAACCGCGCAACCGCCGTCGGGACCTTCGCGCGGGCGCGGGCTGGTTGGTGACCGTGTTCGGGAGGCGTCGGAGGCGTGCTGTCGAAGGCAGACGAGGAACAGCGGGCCCGGGAGATCGGGTTGTTCCGTTCACCGCTGGAATCGGGGCAGAGCCGGAAAGCTGACAGTCTCGAGAGCCACTTTTCTCCCTATATCGACGAGCTGGGGAGCGGAAGCAGGAACCTGGAACGGAGACGATTGTCGGAATCCCGAAGGCCGCGCCCGTTTCCTTATTCGCGTATTGTCTACCGAGGAGTATCGGATGGACGAGATCACCTGGGCGGTCACCGTCCCGCCCGGATACCTGCTGGGACGGTGGCGGGTCGTCGACGGGATCGCCACCGGGAGCTGGGGAAGTGTGTATCGCGGCGAGCTGGCGGAGACCGCGGGCGGGGACGACGGCAGCCGTTCGGGCGCGGGCGGCGGGTTGCCCGGCCGTGCGCGCCTGCCTGCCCAGGCGGCGCTGAAATTCCTTCCCACCGGTACGGTCACGGCTCGCCAGCTGGCGCACATGGCGGCGATGGCCGCCCGTGAGCTCGACCTGCACCGGCGGCTGAGTCACCCCCGGCTAGTGCGCCTCTTGGAGACGCTCACCGTCGACGACCCCGAGCACGGCGAGCTGGACGGGGCGACCGTGCTCGTCATGGAGCTCGCCGAGGAGAGCCTGGATGCCCTGTTACGACGCAGCGGCGGCCCGGCACCGGACGCCGCCCGGATGATCGTCGAAATCTGCGAGGGGACCGCCTTCCTCCATTCCCAGGGATGGCTACACGGTGTCACTGCTCACCTCGCGTTGACCGGCCGTCATCCTTTCCTCGGCGCCACGGCCAGATCGCGCGTCGCCGCGATCGCCGCGTACGCGGCCGGCCGGCAGGCCCTGTCGCTCGATCCCGGGCTGTCACCCGGATGGTGCTCGTTCATCGCCGACTGTCTCGCGCCGGACCACCAGACGCGCAGCCGGCACAACGCCGCCGATCTGCTGGCGCGTGCCCACTCTTTCGGTTTCGTGGCTGCGGCCTGGCTGTGACCGCAGCCGTGGCCACGGCCACGATCGCCATACCCCTGGTCCTGACCCTCCTACCCGACGAGGCGGGCCGTTCCTCCACCGAGACGGACAAGGTGGCCGAGGCCGGATTGAGCACCGTGGGCCCGCTCACGAAGGATTCCTCTCCCGGACCCGAAGCTTTCTGCGCGCGAGGTAATCAATGTGGAAAGCGACCGCACGGCGGGTGAGCCCCGTGCACTCCGGATGTCCGTTCAGCCGCCGGACGATGTCGGGAACCGACGGGAGCACCGTCGACGCGCCGTCACGCAGACGAGGCTCGCACAGCGCCACCAGGACGAGAAAGTACTTCGCCGACTCGTCCATGGGGAAGGCGGACAGTGTTCCATCCAGCTCGGCGGTGGAGGTGGACGGTGTCATCGGGTCCAAAAAGGTATGCTGCGGGGCGAAGATCAGGAAGCTTGCTCCGCCCCTTCCACCGGTATGACCACCCGGGCGAACTCGGAAGGTACCGGCATTCCCAGCCGCCGCGGGGCGATCTTGACGTGTTCCCCGCCGCCCTCCGGGTTCTCGACCGCATATGTCCGGTCGTTCGACAGATTGCTGATCAGCCAATAGTCCTCATGTGCCCGGATGCGACCGGCCAGCCGTGACACCGCAGGATGATGGAGCTGGAGATCGACCGGCAGGCCGGGTGCCCCACGGCCGAACGTCGCGTCCTCGCCCGAACGAAGTTCCCGCACGGCGGGCGTACCGGTCACCCGGTCACCGCTCACAACCGCCGCTTTTAGAATGACTGCTTTCAGAACGGTGGTGGGTCCAGCTCCGGCTCCGGGTTCGGAACGCAGTCGGTGTAGGGTTCCGGACTGGTGTGGTGGACGCGTTTTTCCGGGCTCGTCCAGGTGACCGACCCGTCGGAACCGGCCAGGCTGACCGACCATTTCCCCCCGTGTTTCATGCGGTGGTGGTGGCGACACAGAGTGAGCAGGTTTGCCGGGTCGGTGGTCCCGCCGTCAGCATGGGGCTGGACGTGGTCGAGGTCGCAGGCCGCGGCGGGTTTACGGCAGCTTGGGAACCGACAGGTGCGGTCCCGGGTCCGCACATGACGGGCAAGCGCGGCTGAGGGGAACCGTCGCCGGCTCACATCCAGGAGACTGCCGTCGACGGGGTCGGTGAGGATCCGCCGCCAGGTGGCGTTGGCCGCGCAGGCCAGGTCGCGGGCGAGCCCGGCGGGGATCGGCCCGTGGCCGGCCAGCTCGCCGGGGGCGTCGGTCAGCCCCAGCAGGGTGTCAGCAGGCACGATCACCCCGATCTCGATATGGACGGGTTCGTAATCATGATGGCGGCCCAGCAGAAGGTCGGTGAGGACGTCCGCGCGGCGTTCATCCATGCTCCGGGGATCGTCCGGAGCGCCGGCACAGCGGGCGAGGGCGTCGATGCGCTGGTAGGCGGCCTGGGCTTCGGCGGCCGGCAGGAACGCCCACAGTTCGGCCATGCCGTCGTCGAGGGGCCCGATGCGAACCTGCCGCTCCCGGCGCTGCTTCTCGTGGCGCCGCTGGGCGCCAGCGGGGTCGACGGCGAGCACAGCCCGGCGCAGGGCCTGGCGGAACAGTGTGTGGCTGGCTCGACCGCCGCGGGCCAGCACCTTCTCCTCGACGGCGGCCGCGTGGACCTGCGACAGCGAGTCGGTGGCGTCGACGACCGCGCGCGCTCGGCCCAGGTCGATCGCACCGGCTTCCAGAGCGGCCAGGGTGGCTGGTAGTCGGTAGATCACCGTGTGTGCCAGCTTCAGCTGGGCCGCTGCGGCGCCGCACGACAGGTCCAGCTCGATGGCGATCTCGCTGGCGGCGAACTCGCTGAACACCGGGTCCGGCCCGGCCGCGGATCGCAGCTCGACGAACCGGGCCTGCGTACGGATCAGCGCCGCGTCCAGCCTGGCCTTCTCCCGCACGATGGTCGCCATGAGGGTCAGGCAGGCATCCGCATCCAACCCGGCGATGGGCTCGGGGCCCGCGCACGCATCACATGGTGGACACACATCAGATCGTGCGCATCCATCGGATGTATCGAACATATGTTCAGTTTAGCTTGCCATCCCGACATTTCCACCCCGTTCGGCGACCTGGAGCCGTCTGGCGGGCCACCGCAGACGCGGCGTAGATCTACTTGCGACGGCGCACCTCGTCACCTGCCGGACCGCCGCTGCAGCCGCGTCCGGCGGCGTGATCCCGGTAACCGTTCAACGGGATGACTTCGGCCCATCCGAGCGCGGGTCGCCATCCCGGGTCTGCGAATGCGATGCGCCAAGGTCGTTGAGGGTCATGATCGCGACATTCCAGCAGATGGTCGCGAGGTCGGCGTCCGGATGCACGTTGCGTTCAAGTTGGGACCGCGGGTGGACGAAGTTGCGGTATTCGCGCAAGACCTGGGCGAAGTCCTTGGCGTCGCGCTTGATGAGTCCGTACCGGTGCGCGGTGTCGATGAGGTTGTAAAGATTGGGCTGATCTCTGTTCCCGCGACCGGACGCGGATGTCGCAGCGGTACGGGTTCCGCTGGTGCTCTCGGCCGCCAGAATTTTGTCTCGTTGTTGCACCACCGCGTGCAGGACGCCTTCGAGAAGGCTTCCCACCGTGACGATCGCCGCGAAGTAGGCGCCATTTTCTCTGCATGTCACGGCTTCGCCGAGTCGACTCCGCAGCAGTCCGACCATAGCGTGGTCGTGTACGAAGTCGGCTATGTCAACGGTCAACTCGACTGGAGCGCTTGCCGCCGGTTCGGCAGCCGATGGTCTCACGTCGATAACAATGTTCTGGCCGCCACGGTAAGCCACGGCGAGGCCGTCTGTGTTGAGAATCCGGTTGACGGCATCCCGCATGGCGACGGCTGATCGTGGGTCGTCGTACTCCCGCTGGTCGCACAGCCGGCGCAGGATTCGTTCGACCGCATTCCGATCTCCGGCTCTGGATGTCAGGAGTTCGTCGACCCAGGGGACCCGGTATGAACCGTCGTAGTCCACCGGATCCGGCCAATCCGCATGACGAAACAGCGCCGCGATCTCGCGTCCGGTCCGTTCATACGGTCCGTCCTGGTCGACGATAAGACGCGCCAACCGTTCCCGGGTGACCGTGTCCAGCACGTCCGGCATCAGACTGTCCCGTTTCCGACGTTGGTCCGCCTGACGGCTTCGGTGAGCCGGCTGCGGATCACCGGGCCGAGCCGGCCGTACCCGAGTTCGGATCGGGCCGCCTCCACCAGTTCTTCCTCGGTACGAAGCAGCTCGTCACTGCGGATCCACCGCACGAGGGCGTCGAGCTGGGAATCGGTGTACTGGACGATCGGCGTGCCGCGCGCGCGTAGGCGTGGCCGTGCTCCCTTCCGCCTCGGCGGCACGGGTGTGGATCCCACCGGTTTCGTTCGCGGTGTTGGCATGGTCGGTCGGGCCGGTGCATCGCTGTCGACCGCGGTGACCGCTTCCTTCCAGGCCGCCTGCACCTTCGCCAGCTCGGTGATCGGGTCCCGGAACCAGCTTGTCGACCATATTCGATGGAAGCGCCAGCCGAGGCGTTCCAGATGTTCCTGACGAAGGCGGTCCCTGTCCCGTGCGGATTGCGAGCTGTGGTAGCTCGCTCCGTCCGCTTCGATGGCCAGCACCATACGTCCAGGCTGTTCGGGATGAGCGGCGGCGAAGTCGATTCGGCAACCGGACACCCCGTACTGGGGAACGACCCGTATGCCCGCTTCCTGCAGGGCCTTCAGTACGTCGTCCTCAAAGGGGTTGAGGTCAATTCCGGTTGCCTGACCCGATCCGGTCAGGTCGGCGCCGAGCCGGGCGTACTCCAGATATGCCCGCAGCAGGCGAGCACCGGTGGCGCGCAGTTTCTCCGGGTGCATGTCATAGTCCGAAAAGGAGCTGACCACGGTCATCCGCCGTCGTGCGCGGGTCACGGCCACATTGAGCCGTCGTTCCCCGCCGTCGAGGTTGAGTGGACCGAATCTGTGGGGGAGACGGCCGTCGACCCCCTTGGCGTAGCCGATGCTCAGAATGATCGAATCGCGTTCGTCGCCCTGGACCCGTTCGATGTTCTTCACGAAGAACGGACGCCGGATGCCGTCCGGGTTTTCGGAGAAGAAGCCGGTGAGATCCGGACGCCCGGCGCGGGCGGCTCGCAGCTTGGCATCGATCCGCTGCGCCTGCTTATCACTCATGGTGATGACACCCAGGCTTTCGGTCGGGCGTTGCTCGGCGTGGCGCAGCACCAAGTCGACAACCGCCTCGACCTCCTCGGGTGCCGGGGCCTGCTGGCCCGGGGACAGCCGCCCGTCGACCAGGACGTGCTCGACGGGCGTCCCGGTCAGCACACCGGGAAAAGTGATCAGATCATTGTCGTAGATGTGGACGTTGGAAAACGTGATGAGTCGTTCGTCCTTGCTGCGGTAGTGCCACTGCAGTCGTCGGCTGGGCAGTAGCGTCTGCAGGACATCCAGAATCGACTCGAAGTCTCCAGTGTTCGTCGCGCTGTCGCTGTCGTCGTCGCCAGTTCCGTCGGAGCCGCCACCGGCCTGCTCGTCACCGGCGGCGAGAAACCGGGCGAAGAATGTCGTCGGCGGAAGTTGGTGCGGGTCGCCGGCGACCACGAGCTGGTGGCCACGGATGATCGAAGTGATCGCGTCCGCCGGCCGTACCTGGCTTGCCTCGTCGAAGATGACGACGTCAAACAGGCGTTGCGCGGGCAGCAGCTGGCTCACGACCAGTGGAGACATCGCCCAGCAGGGGCGGGCGGCCAGCACCAGGTCGCCGGCCTTTGTCACGAGGTCCCGAATGGGAAGGTGCCGGGTCTTCTTACGCGCTTGCGTTTTCAGCACCGGCACCTGCCCTGGGAAGGCGTTCATGGCCAGGTACAGGCGTTCCGCAACCAGTCGGCGAATCCGATCGGTGGTGGCCTGAAGATGTTCGGAGTCGGTGGTGACGAACTTGGCCGCGATGCGCGAGTGCGCATCGCCCCGGAATCCGCTGAACCCACGTTCGGTCAGCGCCAGCTCATCGAGGATGGACCGCAGCCAGGTCCATCGAAACGTCTGGGCTGCTGTCTCGGCATCGGCCTCCCGGGCAACGAGAAGATCGACCAGGGTGCCCAGCCCGATACCGCGCAGCCGCTCCAGCAGGTCGTTGATCTCAGGCAGGTTCTGCAGGATCGGGTCGTCACGCATCCGCCGTAGCACGTCGGCCGCGCGGTCGGCGGACATGTCCTCCAACCGGGCTGTGGCCAGTACCGCCGAAACCGCGGCCAACCTGCGCAGCAGCTCCTGGTGGGAGGCGGCTGCCTCGGCCAACTCCGGCGGTGCGCTCGGCGCCCGATCGTCAACGGCAAGAGCGCGCCAACGATCAGTGATCGCGACGACCGCGGAAACGCCCGCGTGCAGGGTGGCGCGTCGGAACGCGCGGTCCCGCCGCAGCGCCCTGGCCCGACGTCGCAGAGTTCGCCGTTGTCCAAGGCTCATCCCGCTGGCGTTCCGGCGTCGCCACGAGCGGGACGCCGTGGCCTCGACAAGAGCTGCCAGCTCGTCCGCGGAGGCGGTGATCGCCTCGTCGACGTGGTGTTCCAGCAGCTGCTGGAGGTCATCCAGCAGCGTGATTATCTCTTCCCATTCGGCCACGACGGCGGGCTGCCGGAGTCCGGTTCGCGTGATCAGCTCGCTCAGGAGGCGGTCGGCGTCGGGTAGGGCGCTACTCAGCAGCGTGTTGACGTGATCGCGAAGATCGCGCACCTGGTCGGACGTGCGTACCCGGGCGCCGGCCCACGGGGAGACCGCAGGAGTGAGCGTCAACCCGCCGAGATCGGCGAGTCGACGGATATCGGAGTCGACAGCCCGGGACTCTGCCGCGCCGAGATCTCGTAGCACAGACCCGGTGAAACGGACGTCGTTGGTGCACTCATCCGGGAGCCCGGCCAGTTCGGACTGGGCGTCGAAAATGTTGAGATCCCACGGTGGCCTGATCGTGTGCATGATCTGTTCATGTTCGATCAGCGTGCGGCGCTGTTCGGCGAGCTGCCCGTACCGGACCCGTGTCTGCCGATCCGGCGGTGGTGTCTGGCGCGCAGCCTCCAGCGTATCGGCGAGCTGACGCGCGACCAGCCGCTTGTTCTTCGCGGTTCCGCCGCCATGCAGGTCCAGGACGAGGTCAGCCAGCCCCGCGTCGGTGAGCCGATCGACGACGGCGTCGATAGCCGCGCGCTTCTCGGCGACGAAGAGCGCGGTCTTCCCGTGCGCGGCGAGGCTCGCGATGAGGTTGGCGATGGTCTGGCTCTTGCCGGTTCCCGGCGGGCCATGGATGACCAGGTGCCGGCCGGCAAGGACCATTTCGATCGCGGCGTGCTGGGAGGAGTCGGCATCCAGGACGATGAACTCCTCGACGGGGGCGATCTCGTCCGGAGGTCGGATGGGCGTGTCGCGGCCGCTGGTGGCCAATGCGTCCCGTGCTCGGCCATCGCCGGCGAGCGCGGCCACGATGTCATGGGCGGCCATGAGGTCATGGGCCCGGCCGAGATCGTCCACCATGGCCAGCTTCTCGTAGTTGAAGAGCCCCACCGCGAATTCCTTGGTCACGGTGAGCCCTGGCAGCGCCCGCCCGGCGGCCGCCCGGATCGCGCTGAACACGTGCTCGACCTGCGTCAGTGCCCGGTCGATGAACACTCGCGGATCGGCGGCGGAGGCCGTGGTGTCCGCCGGCTCGTTGTCGTCGCCCACCCGCGGCGGCACCCATCCGCCATCCGCGTCACCGGTCACCCGGGATCCGCCGCTGTCGACACCGTTGGCTGTCAGCCCGTTTTCCGGAAGGACACCCGATAGGTCAACGGTGACGCCATAGCTGCGTCGCAGGAGGTGCAACAGCACCTGGTTGATCTGTATCTCGTCGCCGGCCTCGAGATGGAAGTCGCTACCCGTGGGGTCGATCGGTGTGATCTCAACGGGTCGGAGTAGCACCGGCGCGTTCGGCCGGGGGATGCCCTGTGAGGACCCACCGGGCGGCGTCCACGACAGGGCTCCGTAGATCAGGAAAGCAGGTCGGATGCCCTGTTCTTCTTCGACGACCCGGGCTTTGCCACGGATGTTCTTGGCGGCGGTCCGGGCGCGAAGGATCGCATCCGGATCGGGGAAAAGGTCGGACAGCCGGACCCGTTCGCCGTGGAGCAGCCGTCCCAGAACGTCAGCGGCGCTGTCGGCCAGGTCGAGGGTGGTGGTCCTGCTGTGGCGGAAGTTGAGGAGTGTGTTGCGACCGGAGATGTCGATGAGGTCTTCCGCCCAGGTGGAGGCGGCAGCCTCGACGACCCGGCGACGATTCTGCGTGGACAAGGCGTGCTCCTGGATGATCTAACCCGGCCAGGCGACCGATGATGCCGCCCTTTCAGACGAACCGACCATCATCGGGGATACGGCCACCAGTGTCCACTATGCGGGGTAGGGGCATCGCGCAGGGCCAGCAGCTGTCCACATCTGTCCGTGATGGCAACCGGGACGCGTTGCCGGATCGACACAGCTGGGCGGCCACCACGTCGTGCGGGGCATTGCATTGGGTAGCTCCGCGCTGCCATCAGCGTTCGGCGTGCAGCTGGGTGAGCCACTCCTCGGACATGCGCCCCGTCCGATCAACCGCGGGCTCGGGCAAATGCGCCCGGTCGAATGGACGCCCGGCCGGATCAGTCCGGCCGTCACCAGGCGCTGGTAGCGATCGTCAGCCGCCGACGCCGATCTGGCCGAGCAGGGTCGCGTGGTCGAAGTAGACGGTCTCCTTGATAAGCCGGTCGCCGTCGAAGTGGAAGACGCAGCCGCAGCGCACGTCGATGGGTCTGCCGGTGGCGGGCACACCGGCCCACGGGCCATTGTGGGTACCCGTCATCCGGGTGTCGACGAACACGATGTCGTCGCCGTGATGGATTGAACGGGCTCTCGCGGCGCAGCTCCACCAGGGCGACGGAATGGACCACGACGCGGATCCGGGGCAGCTCCCGCAGGGTCGCGACGGTCTCGACGACCGGGCGCGCGTCGATCGTTTCGCCGACGTAGGCGATGTTGATATATGGGTGGAACTCGTCAGGTTCGCCCATGGCTTTCACCGTGCGGGCCCCCGCGTCAAGGAGGTGGTCATTCAGGGCAAGCAGCGGCTCCCAGGGGACGACGGCGAGTCCGATCGAGTCCGATCGAGTCCGGGGAGCCGGTCGCCGGACCCACGATCAGCGTGAATGGTTCGATGGCCGCGAGCGACCGACGGGCCTCGGCAACAGCACGGTTGATATCGCCGATGTCGTCGATCTCGTCTTCTCTTCGACTACCACTGCACCGCACGACAGTGTCGTGGCTCGTAATGCGGCCACCGCCGCCCCGGAGAGAATCTTCAACAGCCTCGGCACGGTCGCTCTCGCCAGCGACAGTGACGTCAGGGACAACCGTCCGACCAACCGCACACCAGCTCCACCGGTAGCAGGGTGCGATGACTGATCCGTCCCGGCCACGGCCTCGCCCACCTGTCCGGTCTGTACCGGTGATCGGTGGCTACCAGCCGAGGACGGTGGCGATGCGCTCACGGTGGTGGGCGGCACCGCCGAGCAGCACCGCGTCGGCGCGGGCCCGGCGGAAGTACAGGTGGGCGTTGTGCTCCCAGGTGAACCCGATCCCGCCGTGCAACTGGACGGTTTCCGCGCTGACGGTGCGGAACGCGTCCGAGCACCACGCCTGCGCCACCGCCGCCGCCTCGGCGAACGCGGGGGTGCCGGCGGCGATGAGCGCGCGGTCCACCGCCGAGCGCGACATCTCCACGAGCACGAGCAGGTCCGCGCACAGATGCTTGACGGCCTGGAAGCCGCCGATCGGACGGCCGAACTGGCGGCGTTCCTTCGCGTAGGAGACGATCATGTCCAGGCACGCCTGGGCGCCGCCGAGTTGTTCGGCGGCGAGCACCACACCGGTGGTGTCCAGCGCGGGGCAGACTACATCGGTCGCGGTCCCACCGCGGGTGAGCCGAGTCGCGGCCGCGCCGGTGAAGGTGACCCGGGCCTGTGCCCGGGTGAGGTCGAGGGTGGTCAGCCGCGTGACGGTCACACCGGGGCCGTCAGCGGGGACGAGGAAGAGATCCGCTCCGTCCCCCGGCCGGGACACGGCCGCGACGATGAGGCTGCGCGCACCCGGACCGTCCAGCACAAAGGGCGCGACCCCGTCGAGGACCACCCGGTCACGGCCGCTGTCCCCGCCCTCGTCACGGAACGTCAGCTGAAGACGGCCGGGCCGCCACAGCCCGTCGGCGTCGGTGACCGCGGGCCCGGTCACCTGCCCGGCCGCGATGTCCGCGAGTGCCGCCGCCGGCCCACCGGCCCCGGCCAGCACCTGGCCGGCCAGCACGGTCGAGGACAGGAACGGTACCGGCAGCAGGGTGGCGCCCAGCACCTCGGCGACGGTGGTGAGCTCGGCGAGGCCGCCCGCACCGCCGATGTCCTCGGGCAGCCCGAGGCAGGCCAGACCGATCTCGCGGCCCAGGACCGTCCAGGCGTGTTCGTCGAAGCCCGGCCCGTCGTCGCCGAGCCCGCGGGCCACGGCCGGGCCGCCCAGTTCCAGGCAGGCCTGCATGACGGTTTCCCGCAGGCTCACGAGATCCTCGCGCCGCTCGCGCTCGCGCTCGCGGCCGTGGTCGTGGGAGGCCGCCACGGCGGTGGCCTGGGCGGCGGCAACGGTCATGACAGGCCCTCCGGGCTGATCATGGAAGCCATGGCATCCTCACCCTGGGTGGCCGCGGCGTTCAGACGGGCCTGGGCGGCGGCGAGCCGCGCGACCGGCACCCGCCGCGGTGAGCAGGAGATATAGTCCAAGCCCAGCGGTTCAAGGAGCGCGATCGACGCTGGGTCGCCACCGTGCTCCCCGCATACTCCGATCGTGATGTCGGGCCGGGCTGCCCGCGCCCGCCGGATGGCGATGGCGAGCAGCGCGCCCACGCCCTCGCCGTCGAGCTCGGCGAACGGGCTCGACGGGAGCAGTCCGCGTTCGACGTAGGTGGCCAGCAGCCGGCTCTCCACGTCGTCGCGGGAGAAACCGTAGGTGAGCTGGGTGAGGTCGTTGGTACCGAAGGACAGGAACTCCGCGTGCGCCGCCAGCTGGCCGGCCAGCAGCGCGGCCCGCGGTGTCTCCACCATCGTGCCGATGCGGTAGGGAATGTCGACGCCGGTGCGCCGGGCTACGTCGGTGGCGACGGCGGCGACATCGGTGGCGGCCAGCGCCAGTTCCCGCGGTATCGAGACGAGCGGGATCATCACCTCGAGGGCGGGGCGCACACCTTCGGCGGCCACGTCGATCCAGGCGGCGAACAGGGCACCGACCTGAGCCGGATAGAGCCCGGGACGCACCACGGCGAGCCGTACGCCGCGCACCCCGAGCATGGGGTTGGCCTCGCGCAGCGCCGCGGCGCGGGCGGCCTGCCAGTCGTCGTCGTCGCCGTCGCCGTCATGGGGGAGGAACTCGTGCATCGGAGCATCCAGCAGACGTACCGTCAGCGGTCGATCTCCCACGGCACGCAGCAGGTCACGGAAGTCCTCGCGCTGCGCGTCAGCCAGGGCCACGAGAGCCTCGCGCTCGTCGTCGGCATCCTCAGCCATGATGACCCGGCGGACCAGCGGCAGCCGGGCACCCAGGAACTGGTGTTCGGTGCGGCACAGACCGATGCCCTCGGCGCCCAGCCGGACGGCGCTCGCCGCGTCGGCCGCGGTGTCCGCGTTGGCCCGAACCCCGAGCCGGCGGTGGTCGTCGGCCCAGCCGAGCAGAACATCGAGCTCCGCGGACGGGGCCGCCGGGCGCACCTGGACCGCCCCGGCATACACCTCACCGGTCCGCCCGTCGACAGAAATGACGTCCCCCTCGCGCAGCTCCTGCCCGTCGGCGCCGACGCGGCCCGTGACCGGATCGACCCGCAGCGCGGACGCGCCACACACCGCGGGCCTGCCGGCGCCGCGGGCGACCACAGCCGCGTGCGAGGCGAGCCCTCCGCCCGTCGTGACGACGGCGTCCGCGGCCAGCAGGCCCGGTACGTCCGCGGGCGTCGTCTCGGTCATCACCAGGATGGCGGGCACACCGTCCGCGGCCCGCTCGACCGCGTCGCCGCTGGACAGCGTGATCCGTCCGCTGGCCGCCCCGGGGGAGGCCGCGAGCCCGCGCACCAGCAGCGGCTCGCCGCCGCGCAGCCGCAGCTGTGGGTGCAACAATGCCTGTACCTGCTGGGGAGCTACGGACAGTACCGCGGTGGCGCGGTCCATGGTGTCGGCGGCGACCAGGTCCACGGCGAGCCGTACCGCGGCGGCTGGGCTGGGGTGGTCGTAGGGAGCCGCGCTGAGCAGGGCGAGCTCGCCGTCGCGCAGCTCGAACCCGACGTGCGCCACGGCGTTGAAGTGGTGCTCGAGGGTGGCCAGCGCCGCCCGCAGGAGATCGGCGCCACCGGGGAGCCGCGTCACCGGCTCGCCCGGCCCGCTCGGTGACTCGTTGCGGCGCACGCCGCGATGGAACACCCCGCTCGGCGCGAATGCGCCGCTGTCGGGGTCGCGGCTGGTCGCGCTCCCGTGCCCCGAACGCGCCCACGGGCCGATGAGCAGGGCCTGGAGATGCAGCGCGATCGGGGTGTCAGCCGGCAGCGACTGGGCCGCGCGGGCACGCCGCCCCCGCGGGGAGCGCCACCGGGCCAACTTCGCGGTGGCAGCGAGCGCGACCTGCTCGGCCGGGTCGTCCGGGTATGGCCGGCTGCCCAGCCGCTCGCACATCTCCAGCAGCGCGTGCAGCCGTTTGGCTGGGTCGGGGTTGTCCAGGACCACGCCGTCGATGTCATCCGCGGGGACGCCGAGAGCACCCTCGGCGATGCTTCGCACCGTAGCCGACCAGGTCTCGTACAGCACCTCCGCGCGGCCGATCGCCGCGCACAGCGCTGGGGCCGTGTCGAGGCAGAGCCCGAGGCCCGCGACCATCGGTGGCAGGCCCGCCGCCGGCACCGGGGCGCTCGCGACGAGCCGTATCAACATGGGCCGCTCGCTCTGCCCGACCCGTCGGCTGGCAAGCGCGGACAGCAGCTCGACCGCGCCACGGGCGACGGCTGTGTCGGTCAGGTCGCCGGCACGTGACGCCGGGATCGTGAGGCCCGGCACGGTCGGCAGCCCCAGCCGGACGAGGCTGTCCATCTCCATGCCGTGCGTGCCGAGCTCAGCGGCATCCAGGCCGCGGACATGACCGTGGCCGTACGGGATGAGGGGCACGCCGGGGAACGGAGCTGATGATGCGGTGCTCACCCGCCGGCCCTCGAGACCAGCAGGTTCTCCAGCGCCTCGTCCTCGGCCCGGCTCACGCCGAGCAGCAGCAGCAGCTCCTGGTGCAGCCGCATCCACACCGTGTGGTAGGAGTCGCTCAGCGGCGCGGTCAGGGCGGTGGTGTCACCGGCGTCAAACGCGTCGAGCGCGGCGCCCAGCTCGCCGCGGTAGCGGGCGAGCGCGGGGACCTGGTCGGCGAGCCGGCGGATGATCTGTGTGATGGCCGTGTGCACGTCGTCGAACTGGTCGCGCACTGACGCGTCGTAGACGGCGTCGCCGTGGTCGTTGGGTGCGCCGTCCGGCCGGCGCTGCCAGGCCGTACACAGTTCCCGTAACCGGCTGTTGACCGGCAGGAACGCGTGGTAGAGAACGGTGACCCGCTCCCGCTCGGGGGAGCCTGCCGGCAGCCGGGACCAGCCGCCGACGAGGGTTCTGGCACTGGCGGTGGGCATCGTCACCGGCCCCTTGGCCAGCGCCAGCCCGGCCTGCACCAGACGGTCCAGGTCTGGGGCCGGGCCGCGCCGCATACCCCGCACGACGAGGTCGGTCAGCGCGGCGCGGGCAGCGTCGTCGAGCGGGTGCGGGTCTGTTCCGGTCGCTGGCTGCGTCATCGCTGTTGCCTCTCCTGGCCAGGCCGTGGACCGCGCCCGGCGTCGTGCCGGGCAGCGCCGGGCAGGCCCTGGTCCGGCCATCGGTCTGTGATTCCGGTCATGCTGCGGCTTTTGGGAATCCGAGTCAAGAAACATGCGCGGGTGGTTGAGGCCTGATCGTCGCGTCAGCTGTACCCGCTCGTCCGCGAGGCTCAGTCCGCGTTGGCATAGGTCACTATATTGATGATAACTTCAGTAAGTATTTGATCTTAAGTGTGCCGGCCCAGGAGGCGCCGTGGTCGCGTCGCCGCGTCGGGCCCGTGGTCGGTTCGGGCTGTCGCCGGTGGCTGGGCGAGCGAGTGGGCGTCGGTCCGCCGCCGGGGAGCACTGCTGGCATCGCAAAAAGTTACTGTTGACATTCTCTAGTTAAGGGGATGTGATGCGGATCATAGTTACCCGGATCGTGACGGAGGAGGTTTCGGGCGTGCCGGTAAAAATGATGTGTGTGTTGACAGGGTCGCTCCGATGACCAGCACGGACACGGCTCCTCCGTCCGCGCCCTCCGCCACCCCCGTCTACACCTCCATGCTGGACGGCCATGCCGATGATGTCGTGGGCCGGGACGCGCGGTCGGTGATGGCGCGGCTGGTCCGGCTCTACCAGGAGAACGGGACCGACCAGGCCCCGGCGCAGTGGCGTGAGCCCGTCCGCAACTACTCTGACCCGCGGCGCTGGCGTGACGAGATCAACAGCATCCACCGGCGGGTCCCGCTGCCGCTGGCGATGTCGTGCGAGCTGCCCGAGCCCGGTAGCTACAAGGCCATTCAGGTCGTCGACATCCCGGTCCTCATCACCCGTGACGCCGCCGGTGCCGTGCACGCCAGCGTGAACGCCTGCCGCCACCGGGGCGCCGAGCTGGTCGCCGAGGGCGTTGGCCGGACGAACCGAGCACAGCGGATCACCTGCCCCTACCACGCCTGGTCCTACGACATGGCGGGCTGCCTCGTCGGGGTCGCCGGCGAGAAGACGTTCGGAGCGCTGGAGCGCGGCCGCGCCGGGCTGGTGTCGCTGCCCGCCGAGGAACGGGCCGGCATCGTCTTCGTGGGGCTCACCCCGGGCCGTCCGCTCGACCTGGACAACTGGCTCGGTGACCTCGAGCCGCTGCTCGACGGACTGGGGCTCGCCGGGTGCCACCATTACTCCACGCGCGTGTTACCCGGGCCGAACTGGAAGGTCACGGTTGACGGGTACCTCGAGGGATACCACTTCGCCTCGCTGCACCGGACGACGGTTTTCCGGACCAACCTGTCGAACATGGCCGCGTTCGACAGCTGGGGCCCCCACCAGCGCAACGCGTTCGCGCTGCGGCCCATTGCCGAGGCGGCCACGCAACCACCGCGGAGCTGGGATCCGGCCGCCTGCGTCGGCGCGATCTTCTGGGTGTTCCCGGGACTGGCGTTCTCCGGGGGCTGGCGTCAGCAGGTCGCGGTGTCGCTCGTGCTGCCCGGCCGCACCGTCGAGGAGTCCCGGACCCAGCAGCTGATCCTGCTGCGTCACCCACCGGCCGACGACGAGGAACGCACGGCCGCGGACACCACCCGCGACTGGTTCCACGATGTCGTGCTGGACGAGGACTACGCGACCGGCTTCGGTGTGCAGCGGGGGCTTGCCGCGCTGGACGGCACGGATTTCGTCTTCGGCCGCAACGAGCCCGGTCTCCAGCAGTTCCACCGGGTCGTCGAGCGGCTGCTCGACGAGGGCGGTGCCGACATCCCGCGGTGACCCCCCAGCGTTTCCCGGCCGTCTTTTTCCCGGGCGTCCTTTTCCGGACCGCCCGTATTGTGATTACCCCTTTTCCGACCAGGAGGTCGTGCGTATGAATCTCGACGGACGTGTCGCCGTCGTCACCGGAGGCAGCCGTGGCATCGGCCGCGGGATCGTGGAGGCCCTCCTCGCCGACGGCGCGAACGTCGTGATCAGCGGCCGTTCCGAGGCCAAGGGCAAGGAGGCTCTCGATGAGCTCGCGGCCGGCGACCGGGCCCAGTTCGTGCCCGGTGACGTCCGGCTGCAAAGCGATGTGGAGGGACTGATCGACACCGCTGTCGCGCACTACGGCCGCGTCGACATCCTCGTGAACAATGCCGGTGGCAGTGACGGGTTCGCCCTGATCCACGAATTAACCGACGAGGCCTGGACCAACGCCCTCAACTGGAACATCAACGCTGTTTTCTGGGCCACCCGGCGGGCTGTCCCGTCCATGCTTGCCCGCGGCTGGGGGCGGATCATCAATATTTCCTCCGTCGAGGGCAAACAGGGCAACAAGGCCGCTGTCAGCCATTACATCACCAACAAGCACGCGCTCAACGGATTCACCAAGGCGACGGCGTTCGAGTACGGCACCAGCGGGATCACCTGTAACGCGATCTGTCCCGGCGCGATCGAGACGGACATGATGAAAGATGCCGGTCCCGCTGCCGCGGCCAGTGCCGGGATCACCTATGCGGAGTTCCTCCAGACGTACGCGAACGATGCCGCGATCAAGCGGCTGAACACGGTCGAGGAGGTCGCCGCGATGGCCCGGCTGCTCGTCAGCGACGCCGGTGCGGGCATCACCGGCGCGCTTCTCAACGTCGACGGCGGTACCGCCGCCTGGTAGCCGTGGGGGAAGGCGGAGGCCTCGCGTGGACGCCCAGGCCGGCGCTGAAACCGGACCGGGTGTCCACACCCGCCCGCTGTCAGTGGCTGGCCTGTAGCGCCCGGCGGAGGCCCAGGGCAAGGAGGATCTGTGTGACCCCGTGAACGATCACCCAGATTCCGAAGATCACGGCCAGGACGAACACGGTCGCTGACGGCCAGGACACGGCCACGATACCGGCGATCACGCACAGGATCGCGACGGCCACGGCCCGCCCGCGTCCGGGCTCTCCCGCCGGAGCGGCCGCGGCAATGACCAACCGGATGAGCCCGGCCACCATGAGGGACACACCGACGACTATGGCCAGTGTCCAAAGGGTCACATCAGGCCAGGCCAGCGCCACGATCCCGCCCACCACCAGCAGAACGCCGAACACGGCCGCCAGGGCGGGCTCCGTCGCCCGTCCCGCCGCGAGCACCTCGGTGATCCCGGTGAGCACCAGGGCCAGCCCGACCAGGATGGCCAGGGTGTCCGCCGAGCTGGACGGGTTGGCGACCAGCGCGACGCCGAGCGTGGTCACAGCGATGCCCAGGACAAGCAGGACAGCCCACACCGCGCCCGCGGCGGCGTCACCATGTATCCGATGGTCCGTCGCTGTCCTGGACATCATGGCCTCCCCGCGTCCGTTGTCTCACCGATGGTGTTCCCTCCTCTCGGCCGCCCCAGTCCCCGGGAGCGTGCGGATGACTCGATGGGATCGGTTGTGATGAAACCCTTGCCACAGTGCCCGGTATGTGACCCCTTCCCCTCACGTATCGATCTACGGTTCCAGGAAACGTCCACTACGGATATCTGCTGGGGGCAAGCATGACCGCCAGAACCCTGCGGCGTGCCGGTGTCATCACCGTCACCGGGGTGCTCGCCGCGCTCCTGGGCGCGGCTCCGGCCAGCGCCTTCCCCTCCCCGACGGCCGCTGGTGGTGACCCGGGCGCCACGGCGGCCGGTGCGGCCGGCAATGTGTCCCGCGTTGCCATCGACATCACCCGCGGCGCGCTGTCCAGCGCCGCGAACGCGGCCTCCGGCGCCGGTGGGATCAACACCAGCGCCAGCACCACCCCTGCTCCAGGCGTTGGCTCCCCCGCGGGAAACAGCACCAGCCCCGGTAGCGGCGGCGATGCGGCCACCGACCCCGGTAGCACCGGCAAGAACACCGCCAACGATGTCGCGCATGCCGCGCTGGACATCACCCGCGGTGCGCTGTCCAGCGCCGCGGACGCGCTGTCCGGCGCCACCGGCTCCGGGTCCGGTCCCACGACCGGCGGTGGTAGCGGTAGCGGCGGTGGGTTCGCCGGGTGACAGCGATCGACAGGATCACGGCGGTGTCCGCCAGCCTGCCCTGATGATCTCTATGAGGGTTGGTCCCCGGCAGACGTGAGCATGGTTGTCCGGCGACCGGGCCACCCGGTCGCCGGACAACCATGCGTCGATACCGGGGCGGCCCGTTGGGGCCGCATTACCATGCGAGGTATCGCATGGCTGGCCGCCCCTGCCTGCGCCTTCGATCGCCGGCCACCGCATCATGGTCCGTGGCGGATGCGGGGTCGGACGGGTGAGGGAGCGAGCCAGTGGCTGGTCGGGACGTCGATTACGACCGTCCGACTCTGTTGAGCTGCGGGCGATGCGGTGTCCGGTGGACGGCGTTGAGCGCCGCCCACTGCCCGAGCTGTCACGAGACCTTCGCCGGGGTGAGCACCGGCTTTGACACCCACCGGGTTGACGGCAGGTGCGCTCCGCCCGATCAGGTCGGTTTACATCGCGATGGCGGTTACTGGCTGACCAATGGTGAACGGGCTCCCGGTAAGCTGCTGGTGGTGGGCAGCGATTCCCGCGCGCACCCGGTTGACTGAGGACGCGGCCTGACCGAGGACGCGGCCGAGCGCCTCGATGTTTCCCGGCACACCCGCCGCCTCCCGGTGTCCGCAGGCGCGCTGCCATCGCGTCGCCCCGGTCGCGGAGCGAGACTGTATTCCTCATGATGAGTTAGCGGCAAGAGCGTCGCAAGGGTGCTGTTGCGCAGGTCGGCGTCTGGGGGACGGGCGATGCGCGCTCTCCCCGCGCCGCTCCCCTTGCGGTTAATCGTTATGACGTTTATGGTTCCCGTGTGACGTGGACCACGGGCCGGTGTGGGGGCACCTCGGGCACCTCGGGCACCTCGGGCGCATCTTCGGCCCGCGTGTCCGGTCCGCCGGCCGGGGAGGGGAGGGAACGCCTCGTATGTGGTCATGGTGCCTGGACGGCGGCTGGGCGCGTCCGATTCTCGGTGAACCTCCAGGAACGGGCCGCCGAGCATGTCCTTGACAGCGAGCATGCCGAGGAATACTTTTCCTGGCACTTGATCTGGCCTTGACTCGGTATCCAGATCTGTCGGTGGCGACAGCCCCGCCCCACACCCAACTGTTTTCCAACTGATTTTTTATCACTCGGCGACGCTATTCCGAGACGATAGCCGGCTGGTGCCGGCTGTTCGTCCGGCTGCCGGCCTTTCCCCTCACGGAGCGACGGGGTAATCACATGCATCGTGGTTCTCGAAGAATAATGCCGCTCGTCGTCGGCGCGGCCCTCGCGCTAGTCCTCGCGGCCTGCGCAGACAATGCGGGCTCGACGGCACCGGCGACAGGCCAGACGCCAGCCTCCGACACGTCCTTAGCCGCGGCCAAGGCGAACCTCGCCAACTATCTGACGCAGCCGACGAGCATTGTCCAGTCCACGCCGCTGAAGTCGGCCCCGCCGAAGAAGAAGGTTGCCTTCGTCCAGTGCGCGGACCCGAACTGCGCCATCCTGGCCGGCTTCGTCAAGGACGCCACCGCGGCCCTGGGCTGGAACCTGACCACGCTGAGCGCCACCGCCACCGACCCGGGCTCGGCCGTCCAACAGGCCATCGACGCGGGCGTGGACTACATCGCCACCACCGGTTACCCCGTCGACCTGTTCAAGCAGCAGATGAACCAGGCGAAGTCCAAGGGCATCCCGCTGTTCATGTGCTATTCCACGGACGTGCCCGCGGGACCGGGTAACAACCTCTACGCGGACTGCACCGACGGCTCCGCGGCCGGCATCACCGGCGGCGCGATAGCCGACTTCGTAGCCACGGACTCGAACGGGAAGGCCGACGTCCTGCTGGTGACGATCCCCTCCTACCCCATCCTGACGGCACAGGCCGACGGGATGCGGGCGGAGCTCGCCAAGAACTGCCCCACCTGCAAGGTTCACGTCCTTGAGACGACGGTCAACGATCTCGCCGGTGGCGCCGTGCCGCAGAACATCTCCTCCTACCTGCAGGCAAATCCCGGCGTCAACTACGTCTACTTCACCTACAACGGCCTGGAGAAGGGCGTCCCGGCCGTCCTGAAGACAGCCGGGATGCTCGGCAAGGTGAAGCTGGTCGGCACCCAGGGCGCGCAGCCACAGTTCACCGAGGTCGTCAACGGCACCTCGGCGGCGTGGAGCGCGCTCCCACAGGAGCTCGCGATGTGGACGATGGTGGACCAGATGGCTCGTGTCGCGGTCGACCAGTGGTCGCTGCCGGACGAGCGCAAGGCCGCCGTCACGCCCTTCTATCTTGTGACCACGCCCGACCAGGCGAAGCCCCTCGTGGACGAGAAGTACGGCTGGCCCGGCCCGACCGGCTTCAAGGACACGTTCAAGAAGCTGTGGGGCCTCTAGGGCGTGTCTGATGGATGTTGGTCGATGTGGGCGATGATCCAGAAAGTGGCCTGCAAGGCGGAGGAGGCCCGGATAGCGGTGTTCTATCCGGACCGACGACAACGCCGCAGGACGCCTTCTGGGCATTGATCCGCACGATCGAAGATCCATCAGACACGCCCTAGCCCCCGGTTGAACCTGACAGGAATTCCGGCGGCGTCCGTCCGGGGCCACCAGCCCGGTGTGCCGGGCCTTCCCGCGGTGCCTTTTCCGGTGCCGCGGGAGGCCTGAACCACGGTGGAGTTCCCGAGCGGCGGCCACCGCCAGCCGACAACTGTCCAACAACCGGGTGACAAGCGGCCTGACGGCATAATCCGACAGCAATGTGAAAGCAGTGGGCCAGGTGAGCGATGGTGCGGGTGGGACAGCTTCGCGGGCGGACCGGGTGAACACGCCGGCCCTGGACATCCGCACGCTGTCCAAGACGTTTTCCGGGCAGGTCGTCCTCGATCGTGTCGACCTCACCCTCGACGAGGGCCGGGTGCACGCCCTCGTCGGGCAGAACGGCTCGGGCAAGTCCACTCTGATCAAGATCCTGGCCGGGTACCACCGCCCGGACCCGGGTGGCAGCGTCGTGGTGCGGGGCGTGCCGTTGCAGCTGGGAGCGGCGGCGGCACACGACGCCGGGATCCGTTTCGTCCACCAGGATCTGGGGCTCCTCCTCGACCTCAGCGCGGTGGAGAACCTGATGCTGGGGCTGTCCTACCCGCGCGGCTTCCTCGGCCGGATCCGCTGGCGGGAGGCCCGGCGGCGGGCGCAGGAGCGGGTGGCGCGGGTCGGGCTCGACATCGACGTCCGCGCCCCCGTGGGCGAGCTGGGGCTGGCCGACCGCACCGGTCTCGCGATCGCGCGGGCGCTGCCCGAACCGGACCAGGGCAACGCCGTGCTGGTGCTCGACGAGCCGACCGCCGCGCTGCCCGCGGCCGACGTGGACCGGCTGCTGGCGACGATCCGGCGGCTGCGAGACGCCGGGCACAGCGTGCTCATCGTCTCGCACCACCTCGACGAGGTCCTCGACATCGCCGACCGCATCACGGTCCTGCGCGACGGCCGGAAGGCCGCATCGGTGGACGCCGCCGGCATGGACCACGACACCCTCGGCCGGCTGATGGTCGGTCACGATCTGGTCATCTCGGCCGGGCGCGAGGAGACGGCCGAGGCGGCCGGCCCCGCCGTGCTGGAACTCGTGGGAATCGCCGGGGGAACCGTGACCGAGGTGTCCACCACCGTGCGCCGCGGGGAGATCGTCGGGATCGCCGGCCTGACCGGGTCGGGCCGTGAGGCGCTGGGCGCGATGCTCAGCGGACGGCTGCCCCGGGCGGGCCGCGTGTCCGTGGACGGTGTCGCCGTCCCGCCGGCGCGTCCCGCCGCGGCCATGGCCGCCCGCCTGGCCTTCGTGCCGGGGGAACGGGCGCGCTACGGCACCTTCGCCGACCTGACGGTCCGCCAGAACCTGACCATGGGATCGCTGCGCCGCCACGTCCGGTGCGGCTACATCCACGCCGGCTCCGAACGTCAGGAGGTACGCAGGTGGGTCGACGAGTTCGGGATCGTGACCCGTGGCGTGGACGCACCCATCACAAGCCTGTCCGGTGGTAACCAGCAGAAGGTGCTTGTCGCCCGTGCGCTGCGTCTGTCCCCGAAGGCACTCGTGCTCGACGATCCGACCGCCGGCATCGACGTGAAGGCGCGTGATCAGGTCCACGGCATCATCGAGCGCAGCGCGGACGCGGGCACGGCGGTCCTGCTGGTCTCGACCGACAGCGAGGAGCTGGCCCGCCTGGCCGACCGTGTCCACGTCCTGAGCCACGGACGTGTCGCGCGCACCCTGCGCCGGGGCGTCGACCTTTCACCGGAAGCCATTGATCATGCACAGGTATCGCTGGGAACGCCGTGACCCCCGGCCCGCCCGGCGGTCGTGTGCGCGAAACCGCCTTCGTCTCCTACTTTCTTTCGAGGTAGTGCCATGTCGTTAGAAACCGGTCCCAGCCCCGCGGTCAGCGCTCCCGCGGCCGGCCGCGCCGCGGGCC